>JBAYOJ010000061.1:0-10163 GCA_041678385.1 Burkholderiaceae bacterium
ACCGGCGGATGCACATGAGTGGGAAGCCGTCTGTACCCGGCTACAGGCCCGCATGGCCGAAAAGCTTTATGCGGAAGGCATACTGGGGGCCATCGAAGACATTGAGGCCATCATGCGCAGATACTGCGCCACCGGCCCCGGTTCGGACATGGGCGATGGCGGGTTGTCCAACGAGGCCGTGCTGCTTTGAAGCGTGCATGGCTCGCCGCGTGTATTGCGGGCCACGTGGCTGGTAGCTGAAGTGCGACCCACGCCGTCGCCTTAACCCGTGTGATTCGGCAGTGTCCCCATCTGCAGTGACTCCGGCATCCAGCTAGTATCCAGTTCTGCCGCCAGCCGCTTGACGGCCTGCGCGCGTCGCGCCGTGGGTTGGTAATGGTCGGTCAGGGTGGACCATTCCGGGCTGGCACGGGCTTCCAGCAGTTCTTCGGGCAGTTTTTCCTTGCGCAAGGTGTCGGCCTTGTCTGCCACCAGCGAGGCGATTTCTATCGGCCCCTGGGCGGCGTGGCCGCGGCGCTCAAGGGCAACGATCAACGCCAGTTCCCGCATGGCCAGCAGGCGGAGTACGGCGTCGTCCACCGTCAGTTCCTGATAACCCTTCAGACGCCCCAGCAGGCGGCGCCCCAGTTTGTCGGCGCCTTGCCACAAACCACCGGCGGCGGCCCCCAGCAGGGTCGCGGCGCCCAGGCTGATGCCTGCGGTGAACATGTCCAGTGTGGCGCCCGCCATGGCGCCGGCTGCCATGCCCTTGCCCAGGTGCAGGCCGACTTCCTTGAGCGCCTGGGGATGAAAAAGGTCCATATCCCAACGTTCGCCTTGCAGCGGCAGTGCGTGGGAGGGGAAGTCGGCAGGCCGGAAGTTGTAGCGTTTGAGCAAGGCGTCTATGCATCGCTGTTCACGCTGGCGGGCCAGGCGCTGCAGTTCTTTGGCGCTGGCTTGAAGGGAATCCTCGTCGGGCGGCGATGACAGGCGCAGCGCCGCAATATCCAGCAGCATCTCGGCGACGATGCCCAGCCCATCAAGGCGGCGTTGCCGGCGCTGGTCCGCCACATCCCGTCGCAGGGCGCGCAGGGTGGGCGCATGGGTATCCAGCAACAAGGCGAGCTTGTCATAGAGCTGGTCTTCGCCGTCAAGGGAAGGCGCGATCGTGTCGAACTCCACAATCGCATGCAGGCCCAGCCTGGCAAGGGCGGACCGCCATTCATCTATGCGGTGGTCGGGGCTGTGCGTGAAATTCAGCACCGGCAGCAGGGGGTGGCCACAGGAAGCCAGTACGGCCAGTTCGTCGCGATGCTTGGCCAGCACGGGGTCGCGGGCATCCACCACATACAGACCGGCATCGCAGTCCAGCAATTTGCGCAGCACGCGGGCTTCCTGTTCGAAGCGCCGCAGGCTTTCAGGGCTGTCCAGGAAGCGCTGAATACGGGCGGGGCCATCGAGCCGTGTGCCTGGCGGCACCAGCGTGTCGAGATAGTCGAGCAGTGCCATGCCGTCTTCCATGCCTGGCGTGTCGAACAGTTCGACCGCGGTGCTGCCTTCGATCAACAGGCGGACGCCTTCCACATGCCGGGTGGTGCCCGGCCGGTCCATGACTTCGCCGAAGGAAGGATCCCGGGTGAGGGTGCGCAACAATGAAGTTTTGCCGGTATTGGTGTGGCCGACAACAGCCAGACGCAGCACCTGGGATGAGGCGTTCATGCCGGTGCTCCTGGGGGGGCATTGGCCGCGCGGCCGGGCTGGACGACTGACGAGGCTGACGTGGCAGCGCCAGCCTGAGCGGTTGTTTCCATCCAGGCGTAGGCGGATGTAATGTCGGCCGGCATCTGCTCGGGCGTGCAACCGGCCTGCAGGAGTTGTTGCCGCCATTGTGGGCGGCGTGCCTGCAGGCCATTATCGGGCAGCAATGCCACGCGCATTTCGCCTGCCAGTGACGCAAGCTCTTTCAGCAACGCCAGCGTACCGCGATCAGGTGTTTGACGGGCATCGCAGCAGACCAGCAGGCTCTGCGCAGGATGATGACGCAGCGTGTTGAGCATGCGGTGACGTTCTTCGCGGCTATCGATGACGCCCAGATCGGTAATGCCCGTCGGCACGGGCTGCGGCGGCCAGTTCTGGTCTGGGGGGAGTTCCAGGCCCATCAGGTAGTGGGGGCCATGGCCTGTGGGGATCTCGGCCAGGCCTGATAGGGCCGTGGCGGCGGGTTCTGCTGCGGCTGCATCAATGCCCGTGTTCACGCTGGCAGGCATCAGACGATCGTGAAGTTCGGCCAGGCCGGGCAGGGAAGGGTCGACAGCCAGACGCTTCAGCCGCCGACGCATGATGACGACGCTCAGCAATAAAGCCATCACACGGGGTAGGAGCCCATAGACCACGACAACCCCCAGCAGCCAGGTGGACCACAAGGCATGTGCGGATTCAGGCAATATCTGCTGGCCGCCACTGGCGCGAATGGTGTCCGCGGCAGGCTGGGCGAAGCCCAGCAGTGACGGCAGCCATCCCAGGGCATGCACAACCTGAACAAATGTATCGGGTGACAGCAGCGTGGTTTCCCACAGAAAGGTGTAGCGCCGTGTTGCCAGCATGGCCAGCAAGGTGGCCAGCATGCTGAGCAGGGCCAGCACCCAAAGGCCATGGCTCACCACGCCGGCCGCCCAGCGAGACAAGCCTTGCCTGGTCAGGAGTTCCAGCAGTGCGCGGGGCAGAAGTGCGGCGTTTGGCCCGCGTGCCAGCCGCCGCGTCAGGCGGAACCAGATATTGGTGAGCAGGCTGCCGCTAGTGCCGGCCTGCATGAAGAAGCTGACGACCCAGATCAGAAAAGTGATGGCATTCAGGCCCAGCAGCGCCGTGACGGCCACAGCCAGGTTGACGGATTGGCCGCCACTGCCCAAGGCCCCTGCGGCTGCGGCGCCGCCTGCTACCAGGGCTACGATCATGAACAGCAGAAGTACCACGCGGGCCATCTGCCGCCAGCCGGCAAGGTTGTCGTCAACCTGCTCGCGCCGTGCCAGCAGACGTGCACGGGTCAGCAAGCGTGTGCTGAAGTCGCCGCCTTGAGCCCGGGCGCGGCCCGCTTCCGCTGAGTCTTCAAGCGGCCCCCAGAGCGATTCCCGCAGACGCAGTGTCTCAAGCAGCCAATGTTCGTCGAAGCTATGCGCCATGTAAAACCGTGCAGCGCCTCAGGCGTCGGACCAGCCCTGGGCGGGCGACCCGAACCATTCGGACATTTTTTTGTGCGCCTGCGCCTTGACTTCAGGGGTGATGTAGAAAGTGACGGTTGCTAATGCGGCCGCCATGACCGCCATGTCGTCGGTGTAGCCAATCAAGGGCGCCAGATCAGGAATGGCGTCCAGCGGCAAAATGAAATACCCCAGCGCCCCATAAATGACGCGGCGGGCCCATTTGGGGGTGGCGGAATTCTGGGTGGCGTAAAAGAGATAAAGTGCTTTTTCGACCGCGCCACGGCCAATGGAGCGGGCATTAGGAGCCAGTTTTTTCCAGAAGCTAAGAGGTGAGAAATGGCGGGCATCGGTTTTCATGGGATTCTCCGCTAGCGGCGTTTGCGGCCTTGGCCTTACCCTTTATTGTAAGTGCAAGGCGATTTACGTGCCTTGCCGTGCAGGCCCGCATATGAAAGGCGTAGGCGCAAAAAGGGCGCCGCTATGGCGGCGCCCCGCATGTGGCCCTGCTGGCGGCGAATCAGCGTTTTTTGGCTATCAGCCCATAAACAAAGAGCACGATGATCGCACCAATGATGGAGCCTATCCAGCTGGCACCTTCACCCGGTTGATACAGCCCCATGGCGCTGCCCAGGTATCCGGCCACGATCGCCCCGACTATCCCCAGTAGGACGGTCAGGATGAAACCCATTTTCTGATCGCCCGGCATGATGGCCCTGGCAAGCGATGCCCATTTCCGCGCCCTTGTGTAGTGATGATCCGAGCATGATAAGGCTGAACGAAGACAGGAGCGTGGCGGCAATGCGCCACAATGCATCTTGATGTAACAGCGGCAGGCGTGCCCAAAAGGATGGTAGCAGGATAAGGGATGAGGTAGCCTGTAATCGTGTCGCTGGCTGCCCGGCTTCCCGATACACGGTAGCTTGTATTTTGACGGGGGATGGCATGAGAGTTCTTCTTACCGGGGCTTCCGGTTTCATTGGGGGCCGCCTGCTGGAAGCCCTGCTGCGGGGTGGGCATCGGGTGGTGACGGTCTCGCGGCGCAATATTGTGCCCAAGACCCGGGCGGTGCAACATCTGAACAAGGACTTTGCGCATGCGTTAAGCCCCTCTGATTGGGTGGGCGCCGTTCAGGACATCGATGTGGTCATCAACGCTGTCGGCATCCTGCAGGAAACACGCGGCCAGCGCTTCGAGCCTCTGCATCATCGGGCGCCGGCCGCCCTGTTCACGGCAGCCGCTGCGGCGGGCGTGCCGCGCATCGTGCAGATTTCGGCCCTGGGGGCGGACGACGCCGCAACTACACCGTATCACCTCAGCAAAAAGGCCGCCGACGACGCTTTGTGTGCGCTTCCTGTGGAAGGGATTATTGTGCAGCCATCCCTGGTATTCGGTGCTGGCGGTGCTGGTACTGCCATGTTCACCATGCAGGCCAGCCAGCCCATCATCCCCCTGCCGGGCTCGGGGCAGCAGCTTGTTCAGCCTGTTCATGTGGATGACCTGGTGGCCGTGGTCGTGGCGTTGGCAACCCGGGACGAAGTCGCGCGTGCCCATGCAGGCCGCCGGGTCGCCGTGGTTGGGCCTGAAGCCATGACCATGCGGGAATTCTATACAGGTCTTCGCCGCACAATGGGTATACGGGAACCTGCCCGTTTCATGGGTATCCCGATGTGGGTCATGCGGGCCATGGCGCAGGTCGGGAAGTGGCTGCCTGGCAGCCCGCTGGACCCGGATACCCTGTCCATGCTCGAGCGCGGTAGTGCGGCGCCCGTGCATGATACGCAGCACATACTGGGGCGCGCCCCGCGCGGCGTGGCTTCCTTTATTGCGACCGGCGTAAGTGGGGATGTGGCTCTGGCAGCCCGCTTACGCTGGCTGGCGCCCATTTTGCGGGTCAGTGTGGCGCTTGTGTGGCTGATTGCCGGGGGGGTTGGCTTGGGTCTGTCTCCTGTTGCCGACAGTCTGGCTATGCTGCAGTCCGTCGGCCTGCCTGCGAACCTGGCACCCGCTGCGCTTTACATAGGGGCTGGTTTGCACCTTGCGCTGGGGTTGCTTACGCTCTTGCCGTGGCGCGGCCGCTGGCTGTGGCTGCTGCAGGCGGCGCTGTTGCTGGCTTATACCCTTGCCCTGACCGTGAATGTGCCTGAACTCTGGCTGCATCCGTTTGGCTCGCTTGCCAAGAATCTGACATTGCTGGCGATGATCTGGCTGCTGTATGAAACAGAGGGCCGATCATGACGCAGGTGCTTGCATGAGACTTTTCTTTTCTTATTGGCCTACTCCCGAGAAGGCTGCGGATATCGTCCCTTGGGTGGACAGCGCTCATGCTTTGTATGGCGGCCGCCCCATGCGGGTCGATACGCTGCATATGACGCTGGCTTTCCTGGGGCAGGCAGATGCCGGACAGGCGCATGATCTGGCGCAGGCCTGCGCTGGCTGGAGACTGCCCACAGGGCCTATGGTGCTGCGCGAGCCGGGCTGCTTTCGTAACGCCAGGGTGGTGTGGCTGGGGCCCGCATCATCCGGGCCAGCGTCGCCTGCCTGGTTGCACCATGCACATGCACGGCTCTGGGCTTATCTGTCACCCTTGGGGTGGCGGGCGCCAGGTTCCGCATTCCGGCCGCATGTATCCCTGCTGAGGAACGCGGGGCCGGACGACCTGTCGGCGCTGCGGGGGGCGCCCATCAGTTGGACGGCCGGCCGCTGTGTGTTGGTGGCATCCGCGCCTAGCGCCACGGGTAGCCGCTACACCATGCTGGCCGAAGTGCCCTTGCAGCCGGAAGCGCCTTAGGGGCCGCAGCGTGTTGCCCGCCCATGCGCGGGGTCAACCGGCGGGCAGCAGGGCTGCCCGGGCCGGTGCGAGGCGTGGGCTGGCGTTCTGGCCGGTATCGATGCTGTCGTCTGGCAAACGAAAGGCGCTGATGGCATGCACCAGCATGTCGGCCTGTTCCAGCAGGGAATCGGCGGCGGCGCTGGCTTCCTGGACCAGGGCCGCATTCTGTTGCGTGACGCCATCCATGTGGCCGACGGCAATGTTGACTTGGGCAATGCCAGAGCTTTGTTCTGTGCTGGCTATGGCGATCTCGTTCATGAGCGTGCCGACTTGTTCGATGCTGGCCAGCACTTCACGCATGGTTGTGCCTGCCGCATCGGCCAGTCGGCTGCCGGAGTCCACCTCGGCAGCTGATTGGCCAATGAGGTCGCGTATTTCGTGCGCGGATGTGGCCGAGCGTTGCGCCAGGCTGCGGACTTCGGCCGCCACCACGGCGAACCCTTTGCCGGCTTCACCAGCGCGGGCGGCTTCCACCGCGGCATTCAGGGCCAGGATATTGGTCTGAAAGGCGATGCCGTCGATGATGCCGACGATGTCGGAAATACGTGATGAGGTATCGCGTATGGCCGACATGGTGTCAACGAATTGCAGCACGGCCTGGCCGCCCCGGCGGGCCACGTTGGTAGCTTCGCGTGTCAATGAGTTCGCAGTGCGGGCGTTTTCGGAATTCTGCGTAACGGTGCTGGTCAGCTGTTCCATCGAGGCGGCTGTTTCTTCTAGCGAGGCAGCCTGGGCCACTGTGCGTTCGGAAAGATCCTGATTGCCGGCGGCGATCTGACGGGCGGCTGTCGCAATGTTGTCCGTAGCACCACGTACCTGATCGACCATGCCGATGAGGCTGCCATTCATGTCGTTGAGTGCCTGCAGCAGTTGCTGGACTTCATCCGTGCCAGCGATGTGGGCGATGGATGTCAGGTCGCCCCGCGCCACGGTCCGCGCCATGCTCAGTGAAGTGTTGAGCGACACGATGATGCTGCGGGTGATGATGACGGCCAGCCAGAATGCCGCGAGTGCCAGTACCGTCAGCCCGCCGACCAACTGCCATAGTTGCCATTGGGCCTGTGCTGCCCGTGTATCCAGCAGGGTGCTGAGGGTTGCGGCTGCCTGGGAGGCCAGCGTGAACTGACTGTCTATGGCCTGGGTCATGGCGTTGAAGTAGTCGGTTGGTAAGTGGCCAAGCACCCGGGCATCAATGATTTCACGCTGGGTCAGTGACAGAGCACGGCTGGTGTCGTCGCTGGCCTGCTTCAAGGCTGTTGCAAGCCCGGTTTCGATCAGCGGGTTGTTGCGCTGCGCCGTGGCAAGAGAAGCTTCCCAGTCCTGCAGCCGGTCGGTCGCGAGGGCGAGTGTCATGGTCACTTGCCTGCGGTCGGTTTCCGATGCGATGCCCCGCGCCAGCAGGCCTGAGCCCAGCGCCCGGGTTTGCCCCAGATGTTCTGTAAGCTGAGGCAAACTACCGAACAAGCCATTGATGAGGGGGTAGGTATCCGGGGCGGCGTCGAGGTCAAGTCCGGTTGCGGAAACGAGATCGGCAAGTACATCCAGTTGCCGGGCCACAATGGCAGAATAGGCGCTGAAGCTTTCGGCCGAATCCAGCCCCTGGGCACGTACCCGCGCCCCCAAGGTATCCATCTGCCCACGCAGGTCGCGAAGCCGGGCGCGGGTCTGGGCATCCACACCCGCTGCAAGCATGTCGGCATCGGCCTGGTCATGGGCTTTTTGCACCGATTCAAGTGCACTGGCAAGGTTGCCGGCAGTGCCGGTGCTGCCGTTCAGGTAGACGCTGGACAAGCCGCGAGCCTGCTGACTGAGACGAATGGTTTCCAGGGTCTGCCGCACCGGAACAAGATACTCCACGGACGCAGATGCTTTGCGCGCGGTGGCACTTTGGTCGAGCACGACAATGCTCGTGGGGATGAGCATGACAATGAGGGCCAGCAAGCCGATGATGGCGTACTTGTGCGAAAGTTGTAGGCGGTTCAATAGGATTTGCATGGCGCTCTGCTTGGTGAGTGAATGATGCTAAATGTTTCTTAAAGTTCCAGTATAGGGTTAACCCTTGGGACTTGAGCGCATTTCCATCAGCATCCTTGATGTATGTAAAGTCTCCCAAGCAAAAACGCCGATCCGTTGCTGAGTGGCTACGGATCGGCGCGGGTGAGGTCAAAGAAATTGAGTGTTCAGCGTCAGCTGCTTGCAATACGGCCGCTGACCCGGTGGTGAGGGTCGTTGTAGCCATGGGTGGAGGCATAGCCCGGGGCTACCAGCGTGTCGACAAAGGCTTCGTCATCAGCGTCGAGCCTTACTTCCAGCGCCCGCATATAGGCGCGCCACTGTTCGAAAGTGCGCGGGCCGGCAATGGCCGATGTCACGATATCGTTATTGATGACCCAGGCCGTGGCAAAGTCGGCGGTCGTATGGCCGCGGCCTTCCGCGCGTTCGCGGATGGCGTTGGCGACGACAAGGGATTCCTGGCGCCATTCCGTGTCGCGGATACGAGTATCGCCGCGGGCAACCCGGGAATCCGCTGGCACATCATCCATATTGCGGTATTTGCCGGTTAATACACCGCGTGCCAGGGGGCTGTAGGAAATCACACCCATGCCGTATTCGTTGGCGGCCGGTAATTGTTCCTGTTCGGCGACCCGGTTGACCAGGCTGTATACAGGCTGGATGACGACGGGTGCGGGGACCCCCAGCTGCTGTGCCACTCGCACCGCTTCCGCTATGCGCCAGCCCCGGAAGTTGGATAAGCCGTAATAGCGTATTTTCCCTTGGCGCAGCAGGTCACCCATCGCCCGGATGGGTTCTTCGAGGGAACGGCCAGGAAAGTCGCGGTGCAGGTAGGCAATGTCAAGGTAATCGGTTTCCAGGCGGCGCAGGCTGGCTTCCACTCCTTCCATCACCCATTTTGTCGAAAACCCAAACTGGTTCGGCCCATCGCCCATGCGGTTCCCAACCTTGCTGGCCAGCACCCAGCGGTCGCGTTCCCCGGCGAGCGCCTTGGCCAGTACGCGCTCGGTTTCGCCCTTGTTGTAGACGTCGGCCGTATCAATGGAATTGATGCCGCTGTCGCGGGCATCGTGGATGATGCGCAGTGATTCCGCCGCATCGGTTGCGCCGCCGAACATCATGGTGCCCAGTGTGAGCGGTGAAATGCGCAGCGCGCTGCGCCCGAGGCTACGGTATTCCATGCTTGGTCTCCTTGGTTGGTGGAAGTGCCTGTAGGCAAGCGTCTGAGAATAGCACCCATGTAGTGCTACGACACGCAAAGCCCGCAGTTGACCTTGTAGCTGCTACAGGGTTTCCAATAAGGCATGAATGGAGGGGGATGCTTTCCACATAAGGGGGCGCCCCGGTATCCGGAGAAATTTATGCCAGTTGTTCACGGTCGGCACGGCAATTCGCAACCTGGGCCCGCTCACCGCCCCGCCACCGATCACAATCCCAGCCATGAGCATCAAGCCGCGCATCACCATCACCATGAGCACGAGCGTGGCCATGAATCGCCTTGCTGCGCCTGCGAGCCTCAGCTGCGGCATACGGGGGGCGATGCCGCAGCGGCGGTGGCCCCGCCTGGGATGAGCGGGCCCGATGTCCTGATGTTGCGGATACCCGCCATGGACTGCCTGGTGGAAGAAAACCAGATCAGGCGCTTGCTCGACGGCAGGGCTGACGTCCAGCGTCTGCACTTCGACCTGGCAGGCCGGACACTGGCGATTGATGCGTCGGAAGAGGGCTGGAATGAGCTTGTATCAGCAATCGAGCAGGGCGGTTTCAAGGTGGAAACGCTGGCCGCTCCGCCCACGGCCGAGGCGGCCCGGGCGCAGTCCCGCCGCGAGTTATGGCGGCTGCTGGCCGCACTGACCCTTGCAGGGCTGGCGGAAACCCTGGGCTTTGCCGGAATGGATGCACTGGTATGGCAGGCCGCGGGCATGGCTCTGGCGGCCCTGGCCATTGCCATGGCGGGCCTCGCCGTCTTCCGCAAGGGGCTGGCCGCGCTGTTCAAAGGCCAGCTCAACATCCACGCCTTGATGACGGTGGCGGTCACTGGCGCCTTCCTTATTGGTGAGTGGCCCGAGGCCGCCATGGTGATGGCGCTGTATTCCCTGGCTGAATTAATTGAGGCGCGTTCAGTGGATCGCGCGCGTAAC
>JBAYOJ010000062.1:0-10031 GCA_041678385.1 Burkholderiaceae bacterium
GGGCCGGCGGGCATCACGCGCTCGGGTTTACCGGCGGCAAGCTGGTCGGCCGCCTTGGCCAGTCGAGTCAGGGGGCGTGTGATGTGCCAGGCAAAGGCAGCGGTGATCAGCAGCAGCATCAGCATGCCGGTCAGCCAGACCACTATCATGGGCGTGGCAACCGGTTTGGCGATGCGTTCCAGGGGGATGACCAGCCACTCGCGGTAACGGCGGGCCTCTTCGATATTGGGGTCTTCGATCAGCGAAATATACATGCGCGGCTGAGGGCCACGGGACAAGGCGACATGGGCGTCATCGTCCAGGCGCACGTTGAGCGCTTCGACGAAACTGCGCAGGCTGTGCCTGATATCATCCGGCGGTGGCGGGGGCGGGTCACGTCTGGGCCCGCTGGCGTCGTGGTTGCCGCGCTGAGCGCGGTAGCGGCGTTCCAGGCTGGCATCCGCCGGCAGCGACCGCGACCATAGGCGCCACTGGTTCTGCGACGCGTTGCGAACGAAGTCCTGCCGCTGTTCCGCAGGGATCTCGGCCAGGGCTGCCCGCAGTGTACGGATAGTGGTGGCGGTCAATTCGACCGATACGTCTTCCGTGAACTGCTTGCGGTAGTAGCTGACCGTGGCAAAGGTGGCGGCCTGCACCAGCACTATGGTGCCCAGGGTGAGCAACAGCATGCGGCTGCGCAGGGAGCGCGGCAGCAGTGATCGCCAGGTGCGCACGATTCTTGCTCTCAAGGCGAAAAGCGGTAGCCGACACCCCACACGGTCTGTATCCAACGCGGCTGTTTAGGGTCGTCTTCAAGGGCACGACGCAACCTGAGAACAGCGATATCGATGGCGCGATCGCTGCGTTCCCCTTCTTCGTCGTCACGCGCGAGCGCCAGAAGGCGTTCCCGGGATAAAGGCTTGCCGGGATTGCTGATCAAGGCTTCGAGCAGGTTGACTTCGCCGCCCGTCAGCTTGATGAGGGTTTCGCCTTTATGCAATTGTCGTGTGACGGGGTCAAAGACGAAGGGGCCGAAAGCAACGGGCTTGTCCTTGGTGAGTGCGGATGCGCCTTTTTTGCGGCGCAGTACGGCCTCGATGCGTGCAAGCAGTTCGCGCGGATCGAAGGGTTTTCCCAGGTAATCGTCGGCCCCGGCTTCAAGCCCGATCACGCGGTCGACGGTTTCGTCTTTGGCCGTGAGCAGAATAACCGGGATGTCCTCGCCCTGCTGGCGCAGGCGACGGCAGGCCTCGGCGCCGTCGCCATCGGGCATCATGCGGTCCAGCACGACCAGGTCGGGGCTGTAGCGCTGGATGCGTGCTTCAAGATCGCTGGCGTTGGGCGCAAGCAGCGTATCGTAATGATGGCGATTGAGATAGTCAGCCAGCAATTGAAGCAGGGCGGGGTCGTCGTCCACGACCAGGATTTTTACGTGCGGTTTATCCATGGGGACCAAGTGTACTCTCGCAATTTACAGGAGCCATGATACGGAAACGGATTGAAATCACCTCTTGCATTGTCGGGGTGATCCTGACGTTTGCAGCGGCAGTCCCGATCAGCGCACTCGCCGCCGGTGACGGCTGGGCTGGGGGGCGACAGACGCGGGAAGCCGAAGCGTTTCGGGTTCGTATCGCCGATGACGCGCCACCGACACCCTTGCCAGATCTGTCGGGTGGAGCCGCCTTCGTGCAAGAGGGTTCGACACCCGCTGGCGACCCATCACTCTCGGTGAACATTCTTCCCGATTCCTATTTCTGGACTGCGGATGATGGCTTGCAATGGCGGGCGCAGACCCATGCGCGCCGCCAGACAGTGTCGGAGCATTCACCGGGATTGTGGGGTGGATTTCCCTTGCCACGGGTGGAAACACCTCATACCCGCTGGCTGGCAGCGCCCTCTGAGGATGGTTGGGCGTTTGGGGAGCGCAACTGGCAGGCTCAGCTGGATGAAGGGCCGGCGATTCTATTGGGAAGCAGTGATCTGGCAGTGCCGGAATGGAATGAAAGCCTGCGCTTGAGCGGCGTCAGCCTGAGCCAGAGCTTCATGGCCAGCAGGGAAGAGGTTTCGCAATGGAATTATTCCCTGGCTTTTGGTGCGGTTGACCAGTCGGCTGCCGGGGCGTCAGACTTGGTCTTTGGCCCCACGGCAGGCAGCCTGAAACTGGCGTACGACTATGGGCCGCAGCTGAGCGTGGAAACACAGACCGAGGTAGCCGCCGACCTGCTGATGTCGGGCGTTACAGGCCAGTACGATCTGGGCGGTTTTGGTCGATGGCGCTCTGGGATAGCGCGATCGAATCACGGTCTGCATCAGGGTTGGCGGTATCGTGCCATGGCCGATTTTGATCTGCAGGACGATCTGAGCCTGGGGTGGGTGGGCGAACGCTATACCGACGGCTTCATGGACATCCGGCGCTATGCGGCGGGAACCAAGCCGTTGGCTGGCGGGCGCCAGCGCTGGTCGGCTTCCTGGGATGTGGGGCGCTGGGGGCGGTGGTCAGGCAGCTTTGAAAGTGTGCACGGCAAGCAGGGCGCCCAGCAGCGCCGTTTCGGGGTGAGCCAGCAGTTCTGGTACAGCCCCAATCTGCAGATCGGCATTCACGCCGAGCGCGAAGTCGTCGCCGACGACTATGATATAGGGCTTCGCTTCTCCTTCCCCCTGTATTGATCCGGCATGTCCACCCCTTTGGAAATTCTTCAGCGCGTTTTTGGGTACGAGTCCTTTCGTGGCGAACAGCAGGCTGTTATCGAGACCTTGCTGGCCGGCGACGATGCGCTCGTGCTGATGCCCACCGGTGGCGGCAAGTCACTTTGCTATCAGATTCCCGCCTTGTTGCGCCCAGGCACGGGTATCGTCGTGTCCCCCCTGATTGCGCTGATGCAGGATCAAGTTGATGCCTTGCGCGAATTGGGCGTAAGCGCAGCCTATTTGAACTCGTCGCAGGACTGGCGCGAGGCGCGGGAAGTCGAACGCCAGATGCTGGATGGCGAGCTCGACCTGCTTTATGTGGCTCCAGAGCGCCTGCTCACCGACCGGTGTATGGAATTGCTGAAGCGTTCACGGATTTCCCTGTTCGCTATCGATGAAGCCCACTGTGTATCGCAATGGGGTCATGATTTCCGCCCGGAATATCTGGGGCTTTCTGCCTTGCACGAGCATTGGCCCGATGTGCCGCGCATAGCGCTTACGGCCACCGCCACGGGCACCACCCGCGAAGAGATTGCGCGGCGGTTGTCTCTTGAAGGCGCAGCGCATTTTGTATCGAGCTTTGATCGGCCCAATATTCTTTATCGCATCGTTGAAAAGAACGAGGTGAAACGCCAGTTGCTTTCCTTTATCCGGGAAGATCATCTGGGCGACAGCGGCATTGTCTATTGCCTGTCGCGGTCCCGTGTCGAGGACATGGCTGCCTTTCTGTCGCAGAACGGTGTTCCCGCGCTGGCGTACCATGCCGGGATGGATGCGGCGGTGCGTGCCAGCCATCAAGCGCGATTCTTGCGTGAGGAAGGCCTGGTAATGACCGCCACTATCGCTTTTGGCATGGGGGTGAACAAGCCCGATGTGCGTTTCGTTGCCCACGTCGACCTGCCCAAGTCGGTGGAAGGCTATTACCAGGAAACCGGGCGGGCCGGGCGGGACGGCGAACCGGCGACCGCCTGGATGGCCTATGGGCTGCAGGACGTCGTGCAGCAGCGCCGCATGATAGACGAATCCAATGGTGACGAACAGTTCAAGCGGCGCTCGGGCCGGCAGCTTGATGCCATGCTGGGCTTGTGCGAAACCGTTGACTGCCGGCGCCAACAGTTATTGGCTTATTTCGGTCAGACCATAGGGCCCTGCGGGAACTGCGATACTTGCCTGGCCCCTCCAGAATCCTGGGATGGCACGGTAGCCGCACAAAAGTTGCTCTCGGCCATTTTCCGGCTCTGGCGGGAACGCGGTCAGCGTTATGGGGCGGGGCACATCATCGACATTCTGCGCGGCAAGACCACACCACGCGTGCGCGAACACGGGCATGATTCCTTGAGTGTCTTCGGGGTGGGTGCTGACCTGAGCGACCAGGCGTGGCGCGGCGTGCTGAGGCAATTGCTGGCAAAAGGGCTGGTGACGGTCGACTTTGAGGGGCACGGCACGCTGCTGCTGACCGAACAAAGCCGTTCAGTGCTGAAAGGCGAAATCACCCTGATGTTGCGACGGGAAGCGCCCAGTGCTGCGCGCAGCACCCGCAGCCGGCGGCAAGTCTCTGCGGATGCGGTGCTGGAGCCGGAAGACCAAGAACGCTTTGAAGCTTTACGCGCCTGGCGTGCCGATGTGGCACGCGAACATGGTGTACCCGCCTATGTCATCTTCCATGATGCCACCTTGCGTGAGGTGGCACGCCGGAACCCGCGGTCTCTGGATGAGTTGTCACATGTGCATGGGGTAGGCGCCCGCAAACTTGAAGCCTACGGCGATGCCTTGCTGGAATGTGTCGCTGAGGTTTGAGCTGGCGCATTCAGTGCTCAGAACAGAGCGCCCGCCCCGCCACCGGTAGCGGTGGGCGGCTGCAGCCCTAAATGGCGCCAAGTGGTCTGCGTGGCGATGCGCCCGCGTGGTGTGCGCTGCAGGAAACCGGTCTGGATCAGAAAAGGTTCTATGACGTCTTCGATGGTGTCGCGTTCTTCGCCGATGGCGGCCGCCAAGCTTTCGACCCCCACCGGCCCACCGTCGAATTTGTGGATGATGGCTTCCAGCAGCTTGCGGTCCATGAGGTCGAGGCCCATGGGGTCGACTTCCAGCATCGCCAGTGCCGCAGCAGCGGCTTCTGTGTCGATACGGCCTTGCGCTTTGACTTCTGCGTAATCGCGGACCCGGCGCAGCAGGCGATTGGCGATGCGGGGCGTGCCACGTGAGCGGCGTGCGATTTCGCCAGAGCCTTCACGAGTGGCGTCGACATTCAGCAGACGGGCGCTACGCTCGACAATATGGGCAAGGTCATCGGCGGAATAGAATTCCAGCCGCGAGACGATGCCGAAGCGATCACGCAGCGGGTTGGTCAGCATGCCGGCGCGTGTGGTGGCACCCACCAGGGTAAAGGGCTGCAGATCGATCTTGACGCTGCGCGCAGCCGGCCCTTCGCCGATCATGATGTCGATCTGGAAGTCTTCCAGGGCAGGGTAGAGGATTTCCTCCACTACCGGGGACAGGCGGTGGATTTCATCGATGAAAAGGACATCGTTCTTTTCAAGATTGGTCAACAGGGCGGCCAGGTCGCCTGGCCGTTCGAGTACCGGGCCGGAAGTCTGCCTGAGCTGCACCCCCATTTCGTGGGCGATGATGTGGGCGAGGGTGGTTTTCCCCAGGCCGGGCGGGCCGAACAGCAGCACGTGATCCAGGGCTTCGTGGCGCCCGCGCGCCGCTTGAATGAAGATTTCCAGCTGTTCGCGCACGCGGTGCTGCCCGATGTATTCCCGCAACGCCCGCGGCCGCAGAGCGCGTTCTATTGAGTCTTCATTGGGTGATGCGCTTTGCGGCGCGACGATGCGCTCGGCGGGGCCGGTGCGTGCCAGAGCGTCGGAATGTATGGCCATGAGGGGAGCTGTCTATATCTACAGTAGTCGTGCATTAGTATAGAAGGGATTTCCCGCCGCAGGCCGCCTGGCTGCGCAGATGCCTATATCATTGTGTTTACTTTACAAGTTGTATGTTGGAGCATGCATGACCCTTTCCTTGCCTAAATATCAGGATGTCCAAGCAGCGGCCGAGCGTTTGCGCAACGTCGCCCACCGCACACCGGTGCTGACTTCGCAGACGCTCAATGGGCGTCTCGACGCCGAGGTCTTCTTCAAGTGCGAGAACCTGCAGCTTGTCGGGGCCTTCAAGTTCCGCGGTGCCTACAACGCCATTGCGCGGCTGGGCGATGCTGAACGCAAGGCGGGCGTTGTCACGTTTTCATCGGGCAACCATGGCCAGGCCATCGCCCGGGCGGCGCGGGCGCTGGGTGTCACGGCAACCATCGTCATGCCTTTGGACGCACCCCGGGCCAAGCGCAATGCAGCAGCCAGCTATGGTGCCCGTATCATCCCTTACGACAGGCTGACCGAAGACCGCGAAAAAGTGGCCGGGGCGCTGGTTGAACAAGAAGGGCTGACACTGATCCCACCCTTTGATCATCCGGATGTGATTGCGGGGCAGGGTACCGCCGTGATGGAACTTCTTGAAGATGTGGGTGGGCTGGATGCCATCTTTGTGCCGTTGGGCGGTGGCGGCTTGCTGTCCGGCTCATTGCTGGCGGCGCACGCCCTGGCGCCGGAATGCCTGGTTTACGGTGTTGAACCAGAGGCGGGCAACGACGGGCAACAGTCCTTCAATAAGGGTGAAATCGTACGCATAGACCCCCCGCGTTCGATTGCCGATGGCGCACTTACCCAGTCCTTGGGGCAATACACCTTTCCCATCATCAAACGGTATGCGCACGATATTCTCACGGTGCCGGACGAAAAGCTCATCAGCACCATGCAGTTCTTCGCCGAACGAATGAAAATCGTGGTGGAACCCACCGGTTGTCTGGGGGCGGCAGCGGTCCTGCGCGAGGTTGTTCCGGTGCGCGGCATGCGGGTGGGGGTGTTGCTGAGCGGCGGTAATGTCGACCTGGCCAGTTACGCCGCTTGCCTGTCTCACGAGTTTTAGTATGCCGGCCGATGGGCGCTAACGCGCCATCGACTTCAAAGCCAGACGGATGCCCTCGGCCACGTCGACGTCGGCAGGCAGCGCCTTCAAGGCCTTCTGGGTTTCAGCGCTCGAATAACCCAAGGACAACAGAGCGTTCAGGATATCGGATTGCCCACCTGCAACCGGTGCGACAGCGGCGCCGATATCCGCACCCAGCTTGCCACGTAATTCCAGCAGCAGGCGCTCGGCAGTTTTCTTGCCGATGCCGGGCACACGGGTGAGCCGCCCGGTTTCTTGCAGGGTAATGGCGCTTGCCAGTTCTTCCACACTCATGCCGGAAAGCAGCGCCAGCGCAATACGGGCGCCTACGCCTGTCACCTTGATCAACGACCGGAAGGCTTCGCGTTCGCTTGGGGATGAAAACCCATAAAGGACATGGGCGTCGTCACGGACTTGCAGATGAGTATGCAAGGTGACCTGGGTCCCGATGTCGGGCAGCTTGTACAGCGTGCTCATGGGGACATCGATCTCGTAGCCCACGCCGCCGACGTCGACGCAGAGGGTGGGAGGTGTTTTTTCCAGTAGTGTGCCGCTGATGCGTCCGATCATTGACTGTGCTCCAAGTAATAAGTCAGCCCACCAGACGGCCGTTGCGTATGCGCCGTAAGCCAGTGGCAGCCAGTGCGCCGCTGGCCAGTTTGGTCGTCAGCGGATGCATGTGGGCGTGGCAGATGGCGCAAGCCAGCGCGTCGGCGGAGTCGGTGGTGGGTAGCCCGTCGAGCGAAAGCAGACGCTGCACCATGTGCTGAACCTGTTCTTTGGCTGCCCGCCCTGTACCCACGACCGATTTCTTTATCTGCAGGGCGGTGTATTCGTGGACCTCAAGGCCAGAATCCGCCAGCCCGCACATGGCCGCCCCGCGAGCCTGCCCCAGCAGCAGGGTGGATGCAGGATTGGTATTGAGAAACACCTTTTCCATGGCCGCCACACTGGGCTGAGTCTGCGCGGAAATTTCCCGGATATGGTCCAGAATAACCTTGAGACGGGCCGCCAGGCTGAGGCCGGAAGGCACCACAATGGTGCCGCTGGCGATATACAACAGGCGCGGGCCGTCGGCATCAATGACGCCAAAGCCGGTGCGCCTGAGACCCGGATCGATGCCCAGAATGCGCATCAGTGGCGGAAGTGGCGCGTGCCGGTGAACACCATCGGGATGCCACGTTCGTTGGCTGCGGCGATCACTTCGTCGTCGCGGATACTGCCGCCAGGTTGGATCACGCAGCTGGCGCCGGCGTCTGCCACGACATCCAGCCCGTCGCGGAAAGGGAAGAAGGCATCGGACGCTACCGCCGAACCCGCCAGCGTCAGGCCGGCATTCTGAGCCTTGATGGAGGCGATACGAGCCGAGTCAACCCGGCTCATCTGGCCGGCGCCTACGCCCAGTGTCATGCCGTTTGCCGCGAAGACGATGGCGTTGGATTTAACGTATTTCGCCACTTTCCAGGCAAAACGCAGGGCTTCGACCTGATCTTCGGTAGGTTGCTGTTTCGTGACAACGCGGAATTCGGCGTCCTCTACAAGGAAATCGTCGGGATTCTGGATCAGCCAGCCGCCGCCGACACGCTTGACATCAAAGGCGTTGCGCCCATTGCCAAGCGGGACCCGCAGCACACGGACGTTCTTCTTGGCAGCGAAAATAGCCATGGCCTGGGAAGAATATTCCGGCGCCAGTACGACTTCAACGAACTGTTTGCTGACGGCTTCGGCCGTTGCAATGTCGATAGGCCGGTTGAAAGCGATGATGCCGCCAAAGGCCGAGGTGGGGTCGGTCTTAAAGGCTTTTTCATACGCTTCAAGAGGCGTGGCTGCCACGGCCACGCCGCAGGGATTGGCATGCTTGATGATGACGCAGGCTGCTGATTCGAAGCCGCGCACGCATTCCCAGGCTGCATCCGCGTCCGCAATGTTGTTGTAGGACAGTTCCTTGCCCTGCATCTGGGTGTAGCTCCCCAGCAGGCCGGACCCTACGGCGGGATCCACATAGAAAGCTGCTTCCTGATGCGGGTTTTCGCCATACCGCAATACCTGATTCTGCTTCAGCTGCAGGGTCATGACACGTGGCCAGGGGTTACGCTCGGCGGGCTGATCCTGCGCGGGTTCGGCCTCTGCAAGACTGCTGAGGTAAGCGGCAATGGCACCGTCATAGGCAGAGGTATGGGCATAGACTTTGGCTGCGAGCTCCAGACGCAGCTTGTAACTGGGCGAACCCTGAGGGCCGTCGATTTCTGCCAGGACACGCGGGTAGTCTGCCGGGTCGATAACCACGGTAACGCCGTCGACCGCCGTGCCATGGTTTTTGGCCGCTGCGCGCAACATGGCGGGGCCCCCGATATCGATGTTCTCGATTGCGTCGGCGAACGTGCAACCCGCCTTGGCGATAGTTTCACGGAATGGATACAGGTTCACCACCAGCAGATCGATGCGGTCAATGCCGTGATCCTGCAAAGCCTGTAGATGTTCTTCGCTGTCACGTCGTGCAAGCAGCCCGCCATGAATTTTGGGGTGCAAGGTCTTGACCCGCCCGTCAAGGATTTCTGGTGAACCCGTGTGCTGCGCCACTTCGGTGACCTTGATGCCGGCCTCGGACAGCAGCTTGGCTGTCCCGCCCGTGGAAAGTATGCGTACGCCGCGGCTGGCAAGCGCCTGGGCAAAGTCAAGAACGCCCGACTTGTCGGACACGGAAATGAGTGCAGTCTGAATTTTCATTGGAGGGTTCAGGGATGGATAAGGAAGTCAGGGTTGCAGGTCATGAGCGAGCAGTTTCTTGCGCAGGGTGCTTCGAGTGATGCCCAGCATGGCCGCAGCCTTGGACTGGTTGCCGTTGGCTTTTTCCAGCGCTACTTGAAGGACGGGCCGCTCGACGCAGCTGACGACCATGGCGAGCATGTCGCGTGGCTCGGATTCGCCCAGATCCGTGAAATACCTTTCGAGGCGTTCACGCACGGATTGTTCCAGGGGGTTGTGGTTGCTCATGATATGGGTGGGGCTCTGGTTGTGGTTCACGCTGCTACGGCGTGAATCTCGATGGTTTCATTGGTGGAAAAGCGATCGAACCAGCGTTCAAGGGCAGAAATCTGGTCCGTAGTCGTTTCGGCGCCGTTGACCTGGCGCCGTAGTTCGGCTGACCCCGACAGCCCGTCCAGATACCAGCCAATGTGTTTACGTGCGGTGCGCACGCCAGTGTACTGGCCGTAGAACTGGTAATGGTCTTCGAGGTGATCAAGCAGGGTGTGCCGCAATTCGCCCCAGGTTGGCGGGGCAAGATGGCTGCCGGTCGCCAGATAATGGCTGATCTCGCGGAAGATCCATGGGCGACCCTGTGCAGCGCGACCGATCATGAC
>JBAYOJ010000063.1:0-9993 GCA_041678385.1 Burkholderiaceae bacterium
GCCCTTCCGCGGAACATCACCGCCCGCACCGCGGCTTTCTCGTCCTTGATGGAAAAATACCAGTGCCCGGAAGCGGCCTGCGTGAAATTGGAAATCTCGCCTCGCAGCCAGATACGGGTGAATGACGATTCCAGCAATTGCCCTACCCTGCGATTAAGCTGGGCGACCGTCCAAATGGGTTCGGAGCCGCCTGCCGGCGGCGACTCGGGAGGAAAAACAAGGGTCATCGAGAAACTCTGTCCACAGATTGAGGCAAGTTGTCAAAATGGCGGAATATCAAGCGCGCCAAGACGTCAAATAAGATAAAGCTTTAGAAAACACACGCAAGCAATTGATAAAAAAGGACTTTTAAAAACAATAGACTCTGGATGAAAATTGGTCAATGAACCGTGGAGCCAGCGTGAATGCGGTACTTCGCACTGTTACCCACAGAATTATCCACAGTTTCTGTGGATACTCTCTGCTAAGCCAGTAACCACGCCATTTTTACCGCTTTACAAGACCTGGCGGCCACCTTGCAGACCGTGCGGAAGCCCTCAGGCACGTACCCGAACTGCCAGGCCGATTGTAGAATGCAGCATCCTCGCACACCCCGGGACATCGCAGATGCTCGACCTGTTACACGCTGCCGGCTGGCCGGTATGGCTGCTCGTCACCACCTCGGTGCTGGGCCTGGCCATCATCATCGAACGTTTTTTATCGCTGCGCACCCTTCGCGTACTGCCACCGCGGCTACCGAGCCAAGTGGTGGAAATCGTCAGGCAACGCAACGACGACCCTGAAGCGATCGTCAGGCTGGCAGGCACGTCCCCGCTGGGGCGCGTCCTGGCAGAAGTGCTGCTGAACCGCAGCTCGACCCTGGCGGAACGCCAGGCCGCCGTCGAAGATGTTGGCAAGGATGTTGCCCATCACCTTAATCGTTATCTGCCAGCCCTGGCCACCATCGCCGTGATTGCGCCGCTGATGGGCTTGTTCGGCACAGTGGTGGGCATGATAGAGATCTTTGCATCCTACACCCCCGCGGGGGGTGACCCAGCACAGTTGGCGCGGGGAATTTCAATCGCGCTGTACAACACCGCCTTCGGCATCATCATTGCCATTCCAGCTTTGATCTTCCACCGCTACTTCCGGTCCCGAGTCGATCATTTCCTGCACCGCATGGAACGCGAAGCCAGCGCGCTGAGCCGACTGCTGGAGCATGGAGCTGGCCAATGAATTTCCGAAAGAATCTTCAGGACGACCCAGTGGAAATCAATCTGATTCCACTGATAGATGTCTTGCTGGTGATTCTTATTTTCCTGGCGGCGACCACGTCTTTCAACCGCTACCAACAGCTGCAGCTCACACTGCCAAGCGCTTCGGCAGACGCGCAAAAGCCCGACGCCCTGCATATTGCCGTCAGTCACGACGGCCTTTATGCCGTGCAGGGGCAGCTGTTGCCCGGCACGACCACTGAAGACATCATCGAAACTTTACGTCAGTGGCTGGCAGGTCAACAGATCGAAACCACTGAAACGGCTGAAAGCGTGCTGGTGATCGACGCCGATGCCCAAGCCTCCCATGCGGCGGTGGTGCGCGTCATGGAAGCCGCCCGTCAGGTTGGGATACAGCGTGTGAACTTCGCCACGCAAGCGGCCCCATGAAAGCACGAATTGAGCAGGCCCTGCACGCTGCCTGGCGCAAGAATGGCCTGCTCAGCCTGCTGTTATGGCCGCTGTCGTGCCTATACGCCAGTGTGGCAGCCCGCCGCAGGAATGCTTTCATGCGGCATCCTGAGCGCGTCCATCACGACACGGTTCCTGTGGTGGTGGTCGGCAACATCTATGTGGGTGGCACAGGCAAGACGCCCGTCGTAATCGCCCTGATACAAGCGCTTAAAGAGCGTGGCTGGCAGCCGGGTGTCGTCAGCCGTGGCTATGGGGCTCAACTCGGCGACAAGCCCCGTACGGGGCAAGGCCGGCTGGATGCGGATCTTTTCGGCGACGAACCTGCGTTGATTGCCGCGGCGACCGGGGTGCCCGTGGCGGTCCATCCAGACCGCAAGGCAGCGATACTGCGTCTACGCAAGCAATACCCCTCAATCGACGTGGTGGTGAGCGATGACGGCTTGCAGCACCTGGCCCTGGGACGTGACCTCGAAATCATCGTGCAGGACGCCCGGGGCGTCGGCAATGGCTTATTACTACCGGCCGGTCCCCTGCGCGAATCGCCTGATCGGCTACAGTCGGCAGATTTCATCGTCAATAATCTGCAGCCAGGCGAGACGGCTCCCCTTAGCCGACACCTTGGGGCATACACTGTGGACATGCGTCTTGTCCCCGCCAGGGTGGAACACCTGGACAGTGGCGCGATACTGAACTGGAAAGACTGGCTGGCCGGCCATAAGAAATCAGACTGTGCCGCTGTAGCTGCGATCGGCCGGCCAGAACGTTTTTTCTCCATGCTGCGCAATCATGGTTTGAGCATATTGCAAACACGCGCTTTGCCGGACCACTACGATTATCGCCAATCGCCCTTCCAGGGCATGGATGCACAATGCATTCTCATCACCCCCAAAGACGCGGTGAAATGCGGCAAGTTCAATGAGCCGCGGCTGTATTGCGTGCATCCAGCACAACGCTTCTCAAAGCCAGAGTGGCTCGACCTTGTGCATGAAAGGCTGAACGCCTTATCCAAACGCAAGCACGCGGCCGCCCTTCAAGAAACCGATGTATACAGCCGGCAACCGTAACAGGCCCTGGGCCGTATCGTAGTCAGGCCAATGCCGAAAACCGGTGGATTGCGAAGCATACGTTTACGCAGCCGAAGACTCCCTTGTATAGTGGCGGGGAAATTACGGCGCCCGAGGCCCGGCTTTGCCGCCCCACTGTCCAGCAGGATCGCTCATGGAATCCCGATTGCTTGAAATTCTCGTCTGTCCCATCTGCAAGAGCTCTTTGCGGTACGACCGGCAACATCAGGAACTGATCTGTCAGGCGGACCGCCTGGCCTTTCCGGTTCGCGATGGCGTGCCCATCATGCTGGAAGACGAGGCGCGCGAACTTGCCGATACCGCCCCCTCTTCCGCGGCAACCGCCAGCAGCCCAGGCAGCCCCTCTGCACCGTCCACATCCGCCGGCACAGATACCCAGTCATGAGCTTCATCGCCGTGGTGCCGGCGCGCATGGCATCGACCCGCCTGCCCGACAAACCCCTGATCGATATCTGCGGCCTGCCCATGGTGATACGCACCGCGCAAAGGGCGCGCGCGTCGTCGGCGAGCAGTGTAATCATTGCCACCGACGACCTGCGCATCGAAGCAGCCGCAACGGCACACGGCTTCGACGCCATGCTCACCCGCAACGATCACCCTAGCGGTACTGATCGTCTGGCGGAAGTGGCTCAACGGCTGGCGCTGGCTGACGACGCCATACTGGTCAATGTACAGGGCGATGAACCGCTCATAGAACCGTCTCTGATCAATGCCGTCGCCGCACTGCTGCAGCACGACGAGCAAGCGTCCATTGCCACCTGCGCCAGCCGCATCAATGATAGGCAGACCCTGTTCAGCCCCAGCGCGGTGAAGGTCGTCTGTGATGCCGCCGGCCGGGCTCTTTATTTTTCCCGTGCACCCATACCGTGGGCACGCGACGCCTATGCTCAAAACCCCGATGCCCTGCCAACAGACCTTGATGCCCTGCATCATATCGGCCTGTATGCCTATCGGGCAGGATTTCTACGACGGTTCAGCGAATTGCCCCAAGGGCCGCTGGAACGCTGGGAATCCCTGGAGCAGCTACGAGCACTCGAGAACGGTCATGCCATTGCCGTGCACATCACGCCGACCCACCCTGCAGCCGGCGTCGATACACAGGAAGATCTCGAACGCGTCCGACGCCTATGCGCAAGCCAGTACTAACCCTTAGAACTGGCTATTGTTAGTGCGCAGCTACTGCAGAACTTGTTGCATTGCGGCATAATCCGAAACCATCGATAAACCAGGAGGAATACATGCGTTTGATTCTGCTAGGTCCACCCGGAGCGGGCAAAGGAACCCAGGCAGCCTTCATCACCGAAAAATTTGGCATCCCTCAGATTTCCACCGGCGATATGCTGCGCGCGGCCGTCAAGGCCCAGACAACCCTCGGCCTCGAAGCCAAGAAAATCATGGATGCCGGCGGGCTTGTGTCCGACGACATCATTATCGGTCTGGTCAAAGACAGGCTGCAGCAGCCCGACTGTCAGAAAGGCTATCTGTTCGACGGTTTTCCCCGTACGATCCCTCAGGCGGACGCATTGAAGTCCGCAGAAATCCCACTGGATTTCGTCGTCGAGCTGGTGGTGCCTGAAGAAAGCATCGTCGAACGCATGAGCGGGCGTCGCACGCATCCAGCCAGCGGCCGCTCGTATCACGTGAAGTTCAACCCTCCCAAAGTCGCTGATATCGACGATATCACCGGCGAGCCGCTGGTGCTGCGTGACGATGACCGCGAAGAAACCGTCAAGCATCGCCTGTCGGTATATCGCGACCAGACCCGCCCCCTGGTTGACTACTACGAGAGCTGGGCCCAGTCCGGCGATACGGCGGCCCCAGCTTACCGCCGTATCCCCGGACTCGGTTCGGTTGAAGAAATCCGCGATCGCATTCTTCAGGCCCTCGAATCCTGAACCTCGCGTTTCTGTTTCGATCGCCCTCCCTGGCAAGGGCCCGGCCCCAAGGGTCGCCCAGCCAGGGAAACCTTCTAAGCAAAGAGAGATAAGATGGACATCAAGGACAAGGTATTCATTGTCACCGGCGGCGCATCCGGCCTAGGCGCCGGAACCGTGCGCATGCTGGTGGAAAACGGCGGCAAAACCGTGATCGCCGACGTGCAGGATGAAGCAGGTCAAGCGTTGGCCCAGGAACTCGGTCAGGTCTTTGCACATTGCGACGTTACTCAAGAGGCCGATGGCCAGGCAGTCGTCGACGCCGCATTGAAACTCGGCCCGCTGTTTGGTCTGGTGAACTGCGCTGGCATCGCACCCGCAGCCCGTACCGTGGGCCGCAACGGCCCTCACGCTCTGGACATGTTCCAGAAAGTCATCAGCATCAATCTGATCGGCTCATTCAATATGATCCGGCTGGCCGCCACGGCCATGAGCGAAAACGCCCCCGAACCCACAGGCGAACGTGGCGTGCTGATCAACACGGCCTCAGTCGCTGCCTTCGACGGTCAGATTGGCCAGGCAGCCTATTCCGCATCCAAGGGTGGCGTAGTGGGCATGACCCTGCCTATCGCTCGCGATCTGGCCAAAAGCGGTATTCGCTGCCTGACTATTGCTCCTGGCATTTTTGGCACTCCGATGATGTTCGGCATGCCGAAAGAAGTCCAGGACTCGCTGGCTGCCAGCATCCCCTTCCCTTCCCGCCTGGGCCGCCCTGAAGACTACGCCAAGCTGGTGCACAGCATCATCACCAACGACATGCTGAACGGCGAAACCATTCGCCTGGACGGTGCTATCCGGATGGCGCCAAAGTAAGCGGCTAACATGGGATTAATGCGGTCGGCGGCCACCGTCAGCAGCCTCACCCTGCTATCGCGCATCACCGGGCTCATACGAGATGTACTGATCGCAAGGGCTTTCGGCGCCGGCCCCCTGACCGACGCCTTCTGGGTCGCCTTCCGCATTCCCAATCTGTTGCGGCGCCTTTTCGCTGAAGGTGCCTTTTCACAAGCTTTTGTTCCTATTCTCGGGCAAGTGCGCAGCACTTCGGGCCCGGACGAAACCCGCCGCCTGCTTGACCGCGTTGCACTGCTGTTGACGCTGGCGGTCATGCTGGTGACCCTGCTGGGCATCGTCGCAGCACCCTGGGTGGTCAGCGCAATGGCCAGCGGCCTGCGCGCAGCCGGCCGACAGAGCGAATTCGAAGCCGCTGTCTGGATGACACGCATGATGTTCCCCTACATCGTGTGCATGTCGCTGGTGGCCTTCGCATCGGGCGTGCTCAACACCTGGAGCCGGTTCGCCGTTCCGGCATTTACACCCATTCTGCTGAACCTCAGCATGATAGGCGCCAGCCTCTTCCTGGTGTCGTGGTTCGATATCCCCATTTATGCGCTGGCTGTGGGCGTCATGTTGGGCGGGCTGATGCAGCTGGGCGTGCAATGGGCTGCACTGGGGCGCATGGGCCTGTTGCCGCGGCCCGGGTTGAACATTGCCGCCAGCTGGAACGACCCCGTAGTGCGCCGTATCCTGCGACAAATGCTGCCTGCCATCCTGGGCGTATCGGTGGCCCAGATATCGCTGCTCATCAATACCAATATTGCCACCTGGCTACGGCCAGGCAGCGTCACCTGGCTGTCGTTTGCCGATCGCCTGATGGAATTCCCCACGGCGTTGCTGGGCGTCGCGCTGGGGACGGTGTTGTTGCCCAGCTTGTCGCGCGCTTACGCCCAGGATGACCACTCTGGCTATAACGCCCTGCTGGACTGGGGCCTGCGCCTGATGCTGCTGCTGGGCATGCCGGCTGCCCTGGGACTGGCCTTGCTGGCAGACGGGTTGGTGGCTACCTTGTTCAATTACGGCGCCTTCGGCGCGCAGGACGTCAATCAGACCCGGCTGGCCGTCATGGCTTATTCCGTAGGCTTGATCGGGCTGCTCGCCATCAAAATTCTTGCACCCGCCTTTTATGCGCGTCAGGACATCCGCACCCCAGTCAGAATCGCAGCACTGTGTCTGGTCGTCACCCAGTTGCTGAATATCGCCTTGGTCCCGCTGTTTGCCCATGCAGGGCTGGCACTTTCAATCGGCCTGGGGGCGACGCTCAATGCCGCTCTGCTGGCCGGTACACTGCATCGTCGCGGCATCTACCGGCCCGGCGGGGAATGGTTGAGCTTTCTGGCCCGCGCACTGCCGGCGCAACTTGTGCTTGCGGGCCTGTTGCTGGCGGCCGACAGGCATTTCAATTGGGTGGAAATGAGTACCCAGCCGGGCCTGCGTATCGCCTGGATGGCCGCCTTGCTGGCCGTGGTCGTACTTGCTTATTTCAGCACGCTGCTATTGTGCGGGTTTCGGGCCCGTGACTTTACAAAACGCCCCCGCTAAGCTAGAATCTTCGTCTTTGCCAGTCAGACCAACCACAGAGAAAAACGCAATATTATGGCCAATACCGCCCAAGCCCGTAAGCGCGCCCGCCAGTCGGTCGCCCGCAACAAGCACAACGCCAGCCTTCGCTCCATGATGCGCACCTCCATCAAGCGTGTGCGTCAGGCCATCGACGCTGGCGACCAGAACACGGCCAACGAAGTGTTCCGCAAGGCTTCCAGCGTCATCGATCGCGTTGCCGACAAAAACATCATCCACAAGAACAAGGCCGCTCGCCACAAGAGCCGCCTCGCAGCCGCCATCAAGGCGATTGCCTGATCTGGTGTGATGGTTTGATCGGCAAAATGTCCCGGGTCTGATCCGGGAAAAAGAATAGGGCGCTTAGGCGCCCTATTTTTTTGCATTGCCCAAGATAAAACTGGCCGACAATAACAGTATCCCCGGAGTACCGATGCGTTTGCCGCCGCACTTGCCGGCATCCGCCTGGCGCGCTCAATTGCATGTAATGTTGCGTGCTCACGGCCCGCTCCGTCTCAAGACTACTGGAATCCAAGCGGCAATGAATCCTTCCACCCTCATTGGCATCGTCGCCAGCATCCTTTTGCTGACCGTCGTCCTGCTCTTTTCCACTGAAGACCCATGGCTGTTCATTGACCTTCCCGGCCTGGGCATCGTCCTGCTGGGCACTGCTGCCGCCACCTTCATCGCCTATCCCCTGCGTGAAGTGGTACGCATCTTCGGGCTGATCCGCAGCATCGTCCGCAATGAACACTTGTATATCGACAAAGACCTTGAAGATCTCGTCGAGATTTCCCGCATCTGGATGAAAGGCGACATCCGGGCGGTCGAACAAGCACTCGAACGTGTCTCCAACCCCTTTCTGCGCAACGGTGTGCAACTCGTCATAGATAATGTGCCAGAACAGGATATTCTGGATCTTCTGCAATGGCGCATCGCCCGCATGAAAGCCAAGGAACACGCCGAAGCCCAGTTATTCCGGGTCATGGCCGGGTTTGCGCCGGCCTTCGGCATGCTGGGCACACTCGTGGGTCTGGTCAACCTGCTGTTCCTCCTGGGGGACGGTGACATAACCGCCATCGGCCGCCAGATGGCCCTGGCGCTCATGACCACCTTCTATGGTGTGCTGCTCGCCAATCTGGCGTTCAAGCCGGTCGCCGTCAAACTCGAACGTCGCACAGAACAGCGCCTGGTGCTGATGAACACCATCATGCAGGGCATATCAATGATGAGCCAGAAACGCAGTCCTTCCATGTTGCGGGAAACTCTTAACTCCTTCGTCGCCGAAGTTCAGGACGAAATCATGGATCACGACAGCGCCGGCCGGATCAACGATGCCAAGTCCAGTAAAGCCAGCCATCGCAAGCAGACGGCTGTTCGCAAGCGGTCTGTTTCCAGCAAAGCTGCCACGGCTCTTTCCCCGGCGGGTGTAGCATCCCGCACTACCCAGACAGAAACTGGCGGGCAATGAGAGACGGGCTGGGCGATCTCCACCCCTCGCGCGCTGTCGCGCGACGCATGCACGAACTCGAAACCGAGCTCCAGCATGCGCGCACGCATTTGCGCCGGCACAGCAAGAGCCCTAACACCACTGGCCGTTGGGGGCTGGAACAACCGTCAGCACCCCGGCAGGAAGAAGTTTGGTTCATCACCTATCTCGACATGATGACCCTGCTGCTGGTCGTAATGATCGTGATGCTGGCTTTTTCGGGTGCGCTGGGTACAACATCACTTCCGCAAGCAATGACAACAGTCACTGCTCCGCCTCCTGACGCCGGTGACGCCACGCCTGCAGCCGCAACACACCCGCTTGCCGACTCAACGCTGCATGAAGATCCCGCTGACATTCCTGGTCTGCTTCCTGGGGGGACAGGTCTATTGCCGGGCCATGACAGCATGGCCAGTGACGCTGCCGCAGAGCCTATCCCCGCTGATACGCCCACGATGGCACACCCCGCCGATATCGGCCCCTTGCCCAGCGACGCCTTGATCCTTGCTGGGAAAACCGCCGGCCCGCTGGTGCCCCCGCCACTGCCATCGCTGCCCGAACTCTACCCCGGTTGGGGTGCTGCCGATCTGGCAGCTTCCTTCATCGGCCCTCCCCGCCCTACCAAGGCACCGTCCACCGCCCCAGTGCCAGGCGATGAAACCACGGCGGGCACTCAAAGCGACGCCCAGATGCTGACCAGCACCCGCATGGACGATGCGATCCAAGCCCCTTCCGAAGCAGCCATCTCGCCGGCCGCCGCCAGCCCGTCGGAAGGCGAAGCCATAGCAGCCAGCCTGGCACTGGGCGAACTGGGCAGCGATGTCGAAATCGTGATCAGCGAAAGGTCTGTCAGTCTTCGCGTAAACAGCGAGATTCTCTTCGATTCCAGCCAGGCTGATCTCAGCCGTTCGGGGCTGTCGGTGCTGCGTAATATTCTGGGCGTGCTATCAAAGACAAATGGCGACATCACTATCGAAGGCCATACTGATTCCGTACCGGTGCGGCGTAATGTGCGTTACCCATCCAACTGGGAACTCTCCAGCGCCCGCGCTGGAAGCGTGGTGCGCTACCTGCAGGCCAATGGTGTACAAAAGACGCGGCTCAAGGCCATAGGGTATGCCGATACTCGACCCATCGCCGATAACCACACACCCGACGGTCGGGCACGCAACCGGCGCGTGGAACTTGTCATCGAAAAACCGGCACTCAATTAGGGCCTGTTCACGCTAAAAAGCACCTGTTAGCGTGAACAGGCCCTAGGGACCCTAGATCGCGTCCTGACCGATCGCATTGAACAACAACAAAGACTGTCGCAGTGCGTCGGTCGGCGGCAGTTCACCGATGAGCACCAGACGCGATTGGCGGCACTCGTCAGGCCACTGCTCCAGGTGGGACGGCGGGTGCAGCAGGTGCTGAACGCC
>JBAYOJ010000064.1:0-9909 GCA_041678385.1 Burkholderiaceae bacterium
GGCCTCAGCCTGCCCTTGGGTCATGTGGCGGGCGTTGAACTGTATCGTCTGAAGGAACTGGCCGGCTCCTGCGTGCGCCTGGAACGTAAGGGCGATGTAACGGTTTTGTGTCTACCGCGCGGGAGCCGTCAATGAGGCTGACACGCTTGATGGGGCGGCGTTTCGCCGATGCGCACGGCGTCGCTGATGCGGCATTGCCAGCGTCCCGCTATATGGCAGCTCAAGCTTTCAGCCTGCCGGATACCGAGGCCTTGCTGGCCCTCAGGCCGGCATTGCGGCGCTCGCTCAGTACTGAATTTGGGGTGGAGTCGCTGGCGGCCCGTATCTGCCCGGTTGAGCTCGAAGACGGTTCAACGGCCATTTTCGCGCTTGCCGAACATGTGGGCAGCGATCAGGCCAATGAACTGGCCCGGCGCCTAGAAGAAGCCGGCTATGTCACTGCCGTGCCATCGCGCTATGTGCTTAATGCCAGCCTGCTTCTGGCTGTGGCCAGGGATGCCTTCCGCAGTCCGCAATGGGGGGTCCAGTCGGCACCAGGGCGCGGCGCACTGGCGGAAGCTTTCCATGAGCTCGTGGAATGGGGTGTCGTGAACAGCGCCAGCGACCTTCATTTGAACGTGAATCTGCACGACGCGGAATCCGAAGTGAAGTACACCTTGTGCGGCCGCTATGTGGCGCCCGAATGCTTTAGGCGCATGCCTACGCGCACACTGATGGAAATGCTGTCCGTCGCCTGGATGGACATTTCAGGGGGGAATGGTGCTGTTTTCGACCCGAGCGCAGAGCAGCAAGGCAGCCTGTCGCGTGTCTATGCCGGTCGTGAGGTGATGCTGCGCTGGGCGTCCATGGCAAGTGAAAAAGGCCCCAGTGTCTGCTTGCGCTTGCTTGAGAAAAACCGGGCGGCAAGCATACCTCCCCTTGAAGCACTGGGCTATCTGCCCGACCAGATCGACATGCTGGAACAGGCTTTGTGCTCCGGCGGGGGGGCCGTGGTCTTTGCGGGGACGGTGGGGTCAGGGAAATCCACCACGCTGGCCTCGCTCATTGCGCGCCTGCCAGCTGACCGCAAGGTCATCACTATCGAAGATCCCGTTGAATACACGATACCGGGCGCCATACAGAACTCCGTTGCCCGTCGCCTTGATGCGGATGCCCATGCAGCTTTCGCCACCAAGTTGCGCACCTTGAAGCGGTCCGCCATGAGCGACGTCTTGTTAGGTGAGGTTCGCGACAGGGAAACGGGTCTGGCCTTCATGGATCTCGCCGGTTCAGGTGTGAATGTCTACACCACCGTGCATGCGCCTTCGGCAGCCTTCATCCCCGAGCGGCTGGCTTCTGATTTCATCGGGGTTTCGCGGGATTTCCTTGCCATGCCAGGAACCTTGAAATTACTGGTCTGGCAGGCGCTGCTGCCACGCCTGTGTGCCTGTGCTTTACCGCTGGATGCGAGGGCGCAAGCGGGTGGCGGCCATCTGCATGGACGCTGGCTGGAACAGCTTGCCACTGTTTTTCCAGGCCCTTTGGAACTGCTGCGCATGCGTAATCCTGAAGGGTGTACTGATTGCAGCAAGCAGGGCTTGAGCGAGTTGTTTGGCTACGCCGGCCGTAGCGTCGTGGCTGAAATGATCGAGCCCAGGGTTCATCCGCATTTGCTGGATTGGGTACGCCATCGGGGCCAGGGTGTCCATCCGGCCCCCTTGCGGTCAGCGATGGCCAGTGCCATGGCCGGGGCGTACCGAGGGATATTCGACCCCTTCGATATTGAAAGGCACTTTCATTCGTTTGCGACGGAATGCCGCTTGCGGAAAATGCCAGCCGAAGGTCAGTTTCCACCCGACCAGGGCGGTTTGATTAAGCCAGCGCGGCTGCCATGAAGACAAATCACTATTTCCGGGATACCGCCAGGCCCAGGCCATCCGGTGCAGCCACGCCCAGAATCTGGCAAGACGTGCTGGCGGCATTGGACAACTGGCGGTTTGGCCGCGACCGGCGGCATTACTACGATTATCTGGCCGCGCTGTTGCTGGGCACGCATGGTAGCCGCACGCTCAAGCAGGTGTTTGCCGCCGATGCGCGGCGTTATGGTGGCGCATCACCCCGAGGCCGTTTGTCACACCGTTGGCTTGAATTGTTTCAGGCTGCAGGTGGTGATCTGTATGCGACCTGGATTGGGGTCTTTCCGATGGCCGAACTGGCGGTGTTGCGCAGCGCCCAGTTGCGCGGTAACGAAACCCTGGTCGCCACGCTGGCGGAAATGTCGCGCGTGCTTGGCGTGCTGGGCAAGGCGCGGGCCATTCTTCAGGCGTCGCTGATGACAGCCATCATTGCCCTGGCGGTTCTGGCAATCACGCTACTTGCCACACCCTGGTTCACCGTACCCAGGCTGCGGAATACCTTCGACGGCATTCCTGCTGAATACCACGGTGCGAATACACGTTCATTGTTCGCTTTTGCCGAGACGGTGGGGGACGTCTGGCCTGTGGTGCTGGCAGTCTTCCTCGTCCTGCCCTGGCTGCTTGCACTGTCATTTGCCCGTCACAGGGGTCGTCTGCGGCGCATGCTGGACTTGTTCGGTCCGTGGCGGGTCTATCGGCAGGTTCAGGCTTTGCGTTTTCTCGCGCTGCTGGCTGTGGCATTGGGGCGTGATGAACACGGCACTACGCGGCTGCGATTGGCTTTGTCTCTGCAGCTTGCGGGGGGCACGCCGTGGCTGTCCGGGCATATTGCCGCCATGTTGGCCCGGGTGGATACAGGCGAGGTTGGGGCTGCCATGTTCGACACCGGTCTGATGGACCCTGCACAGGTCTGGTTTCTGGACGACATGATTACTGCGCGGGGCTTGGTGGAGGGCTTGAGGCGGTGCAGCGAATGGGTCGAACGTCATGTTTTGGGTACGGTCGCCCGGCAGGCGGCAATCATGCGCTGGTGCCTGCTGTTGGGCACGGTGGCCAGCGTCCTGGCCCTTGCCCTCTGGCATTACGCAGTTATTGATGACATGCGTCGAGCGCTGGCGTTGTTTCATGCCAGCCAGTAGGCACAGTCGCAGTGCTCAGGAATCGAGTGTCTTTGAATAAAATGAAGGATATATTATGTATATACAAAAAAATTCTGGCAAAAATATATGCGGTACCCCGCGCGGGATTCCTCAAACCAAACCGGCCCCACGATGTGAACCACTGCGAAAACCACCGCAATCCTGCAGCCTGCAAGCGGGCTTTTCGCTGGTCGAAGTTTCCATCGTCATGGCTATTGTGCTGCTGCTGGCAATCATCGCCATTCCTTCAGTAAGCGCCTATGTCATCGAAAGCAAAGTGCCGAAGGTCGGTGAAGAGCTTGCACGATTTGTCTTGCACACCAGGGTCAACGCAGCGAATGGAGATCCCACGCCTTACAGCGGGATCAGTACATCCAACCTGGCAAATATGGTGCGCGGCTCCAGTATTTTTTCGGTTTCGGGTAGTGATGCCTCACCCACTGTCCTGCATGGTTTAGGGTCAGACGGGCAGATCAGCGTGTCAGAGGCTGCTGCGGGAACCGCGTTCACCATTACGCTTTCTAATGTCAATCACGCCGCTTGCCCGGCAATTTCTTCGGTGATGCAGCGTGTCTCGGACGAGATCACTCTGATTCCACAAGGTGGGGCGGCCGCTGTCATCAAGAACGACACCACCCGTTACAGTGCATTGGAGGCAGAAGCCCGGTGCGCACAGGGTGATGCCAACACTTTTTCGTTCACAGCGGGCTGAACCATGGCGGCCTTAGCGTCACCCCGTCCTACGGGCCGCGCACAACAGGGCGGCTATGTGTTACTCGAGCTGGTGATGGCAATGCTGATCGCCGGTTTGCTGGCGGCTTGGGGCATGCAGGTACTGGTGAATCGGCTCAACGACGCTCAGGCGCAATCGGCCGCCGTCTGGATGGAGGCCGTGCATAAGGCGACCAAGGTGTATGTCAGGCGCTACGGGCCCGACATACAGGCGGTGATGGACGAGAATCAGCTGGTCCTGCCGGGTTTTGCGGATTGGCGGTCACCCGCGCTGTCAGAATTATCACAGGCAGGGTTGTTGTCGCCGGGCTTCCCGGAAAGCACCAGTTTGACCGGTACGGCCAGGGTCAGTGTCTGGCGTCGTGGTTCTTGCCCTGGCGAGAACTGTATGGTCGAAGCATTGGTGCATGGCGAACGGCCATTGCATGATGACTCTGTCGGGCTGCCCGATGAAGCCATGATTGCTCAATGGCTGCTCGCTGCACAGGGGCAGGGTGGGGCGGTCCATGCCAGGGCCCCGGATCGTATGCGCGGGGCCGCTTTTTCCTTCAGCAGCAGGCTGCCCGATGGCAGGGTACTGCCTGCCGGTTCGGTTGGTATGGCTGTTACGGCAGAACACCTGGCACTGTGGAGCTACCTGAGGGTGCGCGATCAGCGTGATCCCGACCTGCAGGGGCGGCTTTCCGTCCAGGGCGATGTAAGCAGCCTTGGCAATGTGGCACTGGCGGGCCAGCTTGTTATCGGCGCCCAGGAAGTCGATGGCGAACCTTGTTTACCCGACGGCGCGGTAGCGCACGATATAGCGGGTGGTTTGCTGGTGTGTCGCCACGAAAAGTGGCGTTCGGCCAGCCGCACGGGGGGTGGCGGATATGGCTTCAATTCCGTGCATGGATGCCAGACTGCCGACGGTGTGCCGACCGCCAATCCTCTGACAGGAAGTTGTTCATGCCCCTGGTACGCCACGCAAGTGCGCATACTCGATAGCGGGCCGCGGCCTTACCCGGAGGGGCGCCAATACGCCTATCTGTGCATCGGGTGAACCCACGGCCCGCGTGCATTGGGAAAAGCGCGACAACAACCTCTATAATGAATGGTTACCTTATGGATCGAGCACTTAGCTGCAATGAAGACCTCCGAGATACGCCAGAAGTTTCTATCTTTCTTCGAGTCGAAAGGGCACCAGATCGTTGCCTCGTCATCGCTCGTGCCGGGCAACGACCCCACTTTGCTTTTCACCAATTCCGGCATGGTGCAATTCAAGGATGTCTTCACCGGCACGGAAACGCGTCCTTATGTGCGGGCCACGACATCGCAGCGTTGCGTGCGTGCAGGCGGTAAGCACAACGACCTCGAAAACGTGGGTTATACGGCAAGACACCACACGTTTTTCGAAATGCTGGGCAATTTCAGCTTTGGCGATTATTTCAAACTGGACGCCATCAAGTATGCCTGGGAACTGCTCACAGTCGCATACGGCCTGCCTGCAGAAAAATTATGGGTGACCGTCTACCAGGATGACGACGAAGCCTATGACATCTGGGCGCAGGAAATCGGCGTTCCCCCTGAGCGCATCATTCGTATTGGCGACAACAAGGGCGCGCCTTATGCTTCAGACAACTTCTGGCAAATGGCAGATACGGGCCCTTGTGGGCCCTGTTCCGAGATCTTCTACGATCACGGGCCCGGCGTCTGGGGCGGGCCCCCGGGCTCGCCTGAAGAAGATGGCGACCGCTACATCGAGGTCTGGAACCTGGTGTTCATGCAGTTCGACCGTGATGCCTCGGGCAAGCTCTCGCCGTTGCCCAAGCCTTGTGTCGATACAGGCATGGGTCTTGAACGCATTGCCGCCGTGCTGCAGCACGTGCATTCCAATTACGAAATCGATCTCTTTCAGAAGCTGATTGCTGCCGCGGCCCGTGAAACCGGTACGGTCGACCTCACAGAAAATTCTCTGAAGGTCATTGCCGACCACATCCGCGCCTGCAGTTTTCTTATTGTCGATGGTGTGATCCCCAGCAACGAAGGGCGTGGCTATGTGCTGCGCCGTATCGTTCGTCGGGCACTGCGCCATGGTCACAAACTTGGCCAGCCCAAGCCGTTTTTTCATCGTCTCGTCGCTGACCTGGTGGCCGAAATGGGGGCTGCCTACCCTGAATTGGCGAATCAGCAGGCTAGGGTCGAGCAGGTTCTGCGTCAGGAAGAAGAACGTTTCATTGAGACGCTCGAACACGGCATGAAGATTCTGGAATCGGCGCTTGCCGAGATCCCTGAAAATGGCGTGCTGGATGGCCAGGTGCTGTTCGCCTTGTACGACACCTATGGTTTTCCCGTCGATTTGACAGCCGATATTTGCCGGGAACGGGGCGTGGGCATCGATCAGCAGGGTTTCGATGTCGCCATGCAGCGTCAGCGTGAACAGGCGCGCGCCGCGGGCAAGTTCAAGGCAGCCGAAGGCTTGAGCTATCAGGGTGACGAAACCCAGTTCAAGGGATACGAGTCGCTGCAAGCCACCGGCCATGTCACCGCACTGTATGTGGACGGTACGGCAGTCGATGCAATGCAGGCAGGACAGCAGGCCATTGTCGTGCTTGATGTCACGCCTTTCTATGCAGAATCGGGTGGTCAGGTGGGCGACAATGGTCTCCTGCAGGCGGCAGGGCTGCAGTTCCAGGTCAATGACACTCAAAAGATTCAGGCCAATGTGTTCGGCCACCATGGCAAGCTGCTTGAAGGGCAGTTGCGGGTGGGCGATGCGGTGCAGGCGCAGGTGGATGTCACTCATCGTGCGCGCACCGTGCGCAATCATTCGGCCACTCATCTGATGCACAAGGCCCTGCGCGAAGTATTGGGCGATCACGTTCAGCAGCGCGGTTCTCTGGTCGATGCTGACAAAACCCGTTTCGACTTTGCTCATGATGCGCCCATGACCGCAGAACAGATTGCGCGGGTCGAACGCATCGTCAACGACGAAATTCTGCAAAATCATGCCACTGAGGCTCAGCTTATGAGCTACGACGAGGCTGTGCAGGGCGGGGCGGTGGCCTTGTTTGGCGAAAAATACGGCGACGTGGTGCGCGTGCTTGATATCGGCAGCTCCCGCGAACTTTGCGGGGGCACGCACGTAACGCGTACCGGCGATATCGGTTTGTTCAAGATCACATCTGAAGGCGGGGTGGCAGCCGGTGTGCGTCGTGTCGAAGCCATCACGGGTGATAACGCGCTTGCCTGGGTTCATCAGGTCAATGACACACTGATGCGTGCGGCGTCGGCCGCCAAGGCCCAGCCTGCCGAACTTGTCGAGCGCATCGGTCTGCTGCAAAACCAGCTCAAGGCGCTCGAGCGCGAATTCGACCGCTTGAAAAGCAAACAGGCTGCCTCGATGGGCAGCAACCTGGCCGATCAGGCTGTGGCTCTTGATGGTAATACGAAGCTCTTGGTGGCCATCCTGAGCGGTGCCGATCCCAAGGCGTTGCGTGGCATGGTCGATCAACTCAAAGATAAACTCAAGTCAGCAGTGGTGTTGTTGGCGGCCGTGGCCGACAACAAGATCAGCCTGGTGGGTGGCGTCACCGCCGACCTCGTCGACCGTGTCAAGGCCGGTGAACTCGTCGGCATGGTCGCTGGCCAGGTTGGTGGCAAAGGCGGTGGCCGCCCCGACATGGCCATGGGCGGCGGTACCGATATCACCGCACTTCCGGATGCGACGGCAAGCGTGGAAGCCTGGGTGCGTGAGCGTTTGGTGTGAATCATGACAGCTGCCGCTGATATTCCCGCCCACGATACTGAAGTCGACGCCTCGGGGCTGAAATGCCCCTTGCCCATCCTGCGCGCCAAGAAGGCATTGGCGCAGATGGCGTCTGGGCAGGTGCTCAAAGTGATCACTACCGACCCACACGCTGAACGCGATTTCCAGGCCTTCTGTAATCAAACGGGCAATGCCCTGTTGGCCCAGGCAGCCCAAGGGGATGCCATCTCGCATTTCCTGAGGCGGCGCTGACAATAAATTGTTGTATGTTTTCCCATCCTGGCATTGTGGGCTGGCCGCCGAGTGGCGGCGGCGCCCGATCGATGCTAGAATCTTCTGCTTTTCACTAACACTATCAAAGGATTACCATGGTTGTAATTCGTCTGGCCCGTGGCGGCTCGAAGAAGCGCCCTTTTTACAATGTCGTTGCCGCTGACTCTCGTGATCGCCGCGATGGCCGTTTCATCGAGCGTCTGGGCTTTTACAACCCCGTCGGCAAGGAAGGCGTGGAAAACCTGCGTCTGGCGATGGATCGCGTGACCTACTGGGTTGATACCGGCGCTCAGCTTTCGCCCGCCGTGGCCCGCTTGGTCAAGGAATACAGCGTCCAGCAAACCGCTGCCTGAGCATTCCATCCGTACAGACAGCTTCATCGTGCCACGGTCTGAACCCGCCTTTGACCCTGTTCCCGGGGATCTGGTCGAGCTCGGCCGCATAACCGGTGCCTATGGCATCCGGGGTTGGGTGAAGATCCAGCCACATGCAGCGGGTTCCTCTACCTTGCTGCAGGCGCGTGAATGGTGGTTGCGCAGGCCGGTAGCGTCCGCTCAGGCCGACGATCATGCCCCGGCATGGCCGGTCAAGGTCCTTAAAAGCCGGACTCAGGGCAGTACTATTGTGGGCGGTTTGCAGGGTATGAATGACCGCACTCAGGCCGAGCAGTTGCGCGGCTGTACAGTGTGGGTTTCCCGCTCTGCGTTCCCCGCAGCCGAAGACGATGAGTATTATTGGGTCGACCTTCTCGGTTGCACCGTCTTTGGCGATCACGATGGGCAGTGCGTCTTGCTGGGTGTGGTTGATGACGTCACAGACAACGGTGCTCACGCAGTGTTGCGCGTCGCCCGTCAGCAATTGAACGAACAGGGTGTGGCCCAGCCTGTACTCGATGCCAAGGGTCGTAATGTCGAATCCCTGGTTCCTTTCGTTTCGGCCCATGTGCATACCGTCGACCTGGCCAATCGTCGTCTTATAAGCAACTGGCCGGTCGAATTCTGATGCCGGCGTAAAGCGGCATGCATATTGACATCGTCTCTTTGTTTCCTGACATGTTCCCCGTCGTTGGCGATCTCGGGGTGACAGGCCGTGCGCGCCGCCTGGGGCTGTGGTCCATGCATGTCTGGAATCCTCGTGATTACACCAAAGACGTCCATCGTACCGTTGACGACCGCCCCTATGGCGGAGGCCCGGGTATGGTCATGCTGGCCGAACCGCTGGAGCACGCACTTGATGCGGCATTGAAAGCGAGGCAGCAGCAGGCAATGGCTTCTGCTGGCGTTCCCGTCATCTTGATGAGCCCGGCAGGGCGTCGTTTCGACCAGGCGATGGCGCAGGAACTGGCCGATGGCCCTGGCGCGGTATTTATTTGCGGCCGCTACGAAGGCATAGATCAGCGTTTTATAGACCGGCGCGTGACACAGGAAGTGTCCCTGGGGGACTTCGTGCTGTCGGGCGGTGAAATCGCCGCGCTCGCCTGTATTGATGCCGCTGTGCGCCTGCTGCCGGGTGCCTTGAACGACGATGACTCGGCCAGACAGGATTCTTTCAACGTAGCGACCAGCGGCTTGCTGGACAGCCCCCACTACACCCGGCCGGAAAGCTATCACGGCCTGGAAGTGCCGGAAATATTGCGTTCCGGCCATCACGCCCATATTGCTGTCTGGCGTCGCCAGCAGTCGCTGGCGCTCACAGCCCAACGCCGCCCGGATCTTTTGGAAGCCGCTCGCAGCAAGGGTTTGCTCGACAAGAAGGATGAGGCTTTTCTGCGTTCGCTGGCGGCGAATCTGTAAATCGTAAAAGCGGCCTTGCGGCGGGGGTTTCCAGCCACAAGGCCGCCGGTTTATGCTGCCGGCAGTTTTTCCAGCTGTTCGCGTACCCGTGCGAGCGTTTCACCAAATTGCGCGACACGCGCCTTTTCCTGTTCGACCACTTTGGCCGGGGCGCGCTGCACGAAGCTTTCGTTCGATAGCTTGCTTTGTGCTTTGGCGATTTCGCCTTCCAGGCGCTGAATTTCCTTATTCAGCCTGGCCCGCTCGGCGGCGACGTCGATTTCCACATGCAGCATGAGTTCGGTGCTTCCCACGATCTGCACCGGTGCCCCTAGCTGGGGTAATTGGTCGAC
>JBAYOJ010000065.1:0-9888 GCA_041678385.1 Burkholderiaceae bacterium
CGACACGAGCGAGAAGATCCTGTATGAAGGATTCTGGTATCAATCAATACAGACGCGGGGGCAGTTGCTGACTGCGGATGCGCTTGTAGTGACGCTTGACGGCAGCAGCGTGCTTGCGCTTGCGTTCAGCCGTAGGCTTTTCGTAGAACTCGCGCGAACGCAGCTCGGTCAAGAGACCGGTCTTCTCTATGGTGCGCTTGAAGCGGCGCAAAGCAGCTTCAAACGGCTCGTTTTCCTTCAGACGAACGATAGGCATGTATTCCTGGGCCTTGTAGATTAAATGAAAGACACAAATGGGATAACTGTAAATTCTAGCCCAGTTACAAGCAAGAAGTCAATGCTTTCGATACAAAACCATTAATGACCCCGCTTATCGCGTACCTTTGCGCAGCCAGGATTCCAATTGATGCGGACGTATGCTGTCGTAGTCTTCGAACGGTTGATGGATCCAGGGGTTGGTAGGTAGCTGTTCGACATAATAGTCGGGCGTGGCATGCGAATGCCCCTTCCACCACAATACCGCCGTGCGCAGTTCTTCAATGCCAGGGCACTGACGCACCAGGTGATCACGCACCCGCGTGAACGTCAGGCCGGTATCCACCATGTCGTCGACCAACAGCACCTTGCCATCAAGCGTGCCCCGTGTAATGGTGATGAACTGGGCGATATCCAGTTGCCCCTGCACGGTGCCGGCCGCTTCCCGGTAGCTGCTGGTGGCCAGGATGCCCAGTGGGACGTCGTAGATACGCGATAGCACATCGCCCACGCGCACCCCGCCCCTGGCCAGGCACAGGATCTTGTCGAATTTCCAGCCAGACTCGTGAACAATGAGCGCCAACCGCTCAATCAGCTTGTGATATTGATCCCAGGACACCCAATGGTCGCGATCTGTGTTGGCAGGCAGGTTCATGTAGGTTTCCCCAGTCAGGCCTTGAAGGACTGGTTGAGCATGATGGTTTCTTTGCGGTCGGGGCCGGTGGAGATCATATCGATGGCCACATCACAGACTTCGGCTATGCGCTCGAGGTAGCGGCGCGCGTTGACGGGCAGTTTATCGTATTCAGTAACCCCGGCAGTCGTGTCTTCCCAGCCAGGCAACTCTTCGAATACGGGTTCTGCTTCGAGGACGGCATCGGCGCCATAAGGCAGCACATCAAGGAACTCGCCCCGATAACGGTAACCCACACCGATCTTCAGGGATTCCAGGCCATCGAGTACATCGAGCTTGGTGACACACAGGCCGTCGATACCGTTCAGCATGACCGACCGTTTCATTGCAGCACCGTCGAACCAGCCGCAACGGCGTGGGCGCCCGGTAACGGAACCAAATTCCTTGCCTACCGAGGCCAGGCGAGCACCGGTTTCGTCAGTGAGTTCCGTAGGGAATGGACCTGCCCCAACCCGTGTGGTGTAAGCCTTGGCAATACCCAATACGTAATCCAGCACCTGCGGACCGACCCCGGCGCCGGCAGCCGCGGCGCCCGATACGCAATTACTGCTGGTCACAAAGGGATAGGTGCCATGATCAATGTCGAGCAACGCGCCTTGCGCGCCTTCGAACAACAGGCGCCCACCTGCTTTGCCGGCACGATGCAGTTCGTGCGATACGTCGGCGACCATGGGCTGCAGGTCGGGTGCGATAGCCATGGCCTGATCGCGAACTTCGTCGATGGAGACGGCCTTTGCGCCCAGGTACTGGGTAAGCATGAAGTTATGGAAATCGAGCAGCTCTTCGAGCTTGGCATCGAACACCGCCGGGTCGTAGAGATCTTGTACACGCAGCGCGCGCCGCCCGACCTTGTCTTCGTAGGCGGGGCCAATGCCGCGGCCCGTCGTGCCTATCTTGCCATCGCCCTTGCGCGCTTCACGCGCTTGATCAAGCGCAACATGATACGGAAGAATCAAGGGGCAAGCGGCCGAGACCCGCAGACGTGGCCGCACTTCAAGACCGGCTTCTTCGAGTTCGCTGATTTCTTTCAGTAAGGCTTCGGGGGACAACACTACGCCATTGCCGATGTAGCAGGTGACGTGATCGTGCATGATGCCTGAGGGAATCAGACGCAATATCGTCTTGTTGCCATTGATCCACAATGTGTGGCCGGCGTTATGCCCGCCCTGGAACCGCACGACGCCCTGAGCGGACTCGGCGAGCCAATCGACAATCTTGCCTTTGCCCTCGTCACCCCACTGGGTGCCGATCACCACGATATTCTTGCTCATTTCATCTATTGATAACAATATGCCGGCCCGTTGATGGCAGCCAGCCGAAGTGAAAACATACGATCAAGCAGCGGAGACCGGCACGCTACTGAATCGCCCTAACCTTCCATTCGTTGCCTTCCTGAACGAGTTCACGATCGAACACGAATTCGTCCAGGCTTTGTACCTGCCCTGGCAGGATCTGAACCACAATTGCGCCGTCCGCACGCAACCGACGCAAAGCATCGGATAGGGATGGATCGCAGCCCCACGGTGCCCGCACCGCTTTTGCTGGCTGAGCCGGCGAGAGCCCGCCCGAAAGCCGGCGCAAGTCGAGACTGAAACCAGTAGCCGGACGCGACCGACCGAAGGCGGTACCCACGCCATCGTAACGCCCCCCACGCACAAGCGCGTCATGCCAGCCATCGGCGTAAATGGCGAAAACGATGCCGGAATGATAGCCGTAGCCTGCCCTGACGTCGGCGAAATCGAAACTGACGTCATAGCCGGTCAGAAAACCGGCAAGCTGTTCCAGATCGTCGAGCGCCCGAGCCACTGCAGGCAGCGCCGGCAGCACTTCACGCGCTCGCTGCAAGACGTCGCGCCCGCCATACAGACCGGCCAGATCGACCAGCGCCTGCAAACTGCCTGGGCGCAGGCCCTGGATACTGTCGGCCAGTGTGCGCAAGCCCGGGACATCTTTGGTGGAGAGCAGATCAGCGACATCTTCGGCCGATTCGGCCAGCGCCGGATCGGCTTCAATGATGGCGCGCAGTACGCCCGGATGGTTGAGGTCGAGACGAGGGCCGCCCACCCCTGCCAATCGCATGCTTTCAAGCGCCAACTCGATGACCTGGATATCGGCTTCGACGCCGGGATGGCCGAAGATTTCCGCACCTATCTGCAGAAGCTCGCGATCGGAGAACAAACCCATGGGACGTGCATGGAATACCGAGCCGCAATAGCACAGGCGGGTCACGCCTTCGCGATTCAGCAAATGGGCATCAATGCGGGCAACCTGAGGGGTCATGTCGGCCCGCACGCCTACCGTGCGACCCGAGAGCTGATCGACCAGCTTGCAGGTGCGCAGGGAAAGGTCGTGCCCATGGCCGGTAAGCAGGGAATCAAGATATTCCACCAGCGGTGGCATGACCAGTTCAAAGCCATAAACGCGGTAGAGATCCAGCAACCTGCGACGCAATTCTTCTATGCGCCGGGCTTCTGCGGGGAGGATGTCTGCCAGGCTTTCCGGCAGCAGCCATTTGGTCATCATTGGTCCTGTGTGTCGTTGGACAGCGGTTTCCAAACAAAAAGCGACTCGGGGCGTAAGCCCGCAAGTCGCTCGCGGAATAAGAGTAATCGAAACTTACACGCTATTGTAAACCATGGTAGGTTTCGTGCAAAAGCGACGACTCAAGGAAGACTGGGAGACGCCCTTAAACCTTGTTGTGGCGCTGCAGCAGCCCCATCGGCGGAACCCCAGAACTTGAAGAATTCCGATTTCGGACTGAGGACCATGGTGTCGCCCTGACCCCCGAACGCGGAACGATAGGCTTCCAGGCTCTGATAGAACTCGTAGAAGTCTTGGTTCTTGCCGTAGGCGTTGGCATATATGCCCGCCGCCACACCGTCGCCCTCACCCATGATGGATTGCGCTTCCGCATAGGCCCTGGCCAGCATTTCCTGGCGCTGACGATCGGCTTGAGCGCGAATACGTTCACCATCGGCCGCACCCGATGCGCGCAGACGATTGGCTTCCTGTTTGCGCTCGGCTTCCATACGCCGATAAACGGATTCGGAAATTTCCGGGGCAAATTCAATACGGCGCAGACGCACGTCAACGACTTCCACGCCCAACGGCCTCGCACGCGCCTCTACGTTGTTGAGGATTTCCCGCATAATGGCGTCGCGCTCGGTGGCGACCACCGCCTGCACGGTACGAACGTTGACGGAAGCGTTCAGGGCATCACGAATCTGTGCCTGCAGGCGTTCGACCGCAGCACGGTCGTTGGCACCGAAGGTGACGTAGAACAAACGAGGGTCGTCGATACGCCATTTGACGAACGAGTCGATCAGCAGGTTCTTCTTTTCAGAAGTCTGGATACGTTCGGGATCATTGGTTTCAATGGTCTGCAGGCGCTTGTCCAAACGTGTAACGGTCTGGAAAGGTGGCGGCAGCTTGAAGTACAGGCCAGGCTCGGTAACGGTCTTGCGCACTTCACCCAGGGCGAACAGCAGCACGGCGTCGCGTTCGCGCACGACGAACATGCACGACGACAGTACGGCAAGCACGATGACCAAGCCCACCAGCACAGGGAATAAACGTTGCATTATGTGCCTCCTAGCGGGAATACGGGCTTACCAGCGCCCCACGTGCCGGGGTGTTACCCGCTGCTGCGTTGCCGGATGCCGGTGGCGTGCGCGACTGTGAGGTAGCGGCTGCCGCTGCACCTGTGGTCGCCTCGACCGAATTGCTGCCTGTCGGGCTGCGATAGTCGCGCGCCGTCTGGCTCATGATCTTGTCCAGAGGCAAGTACAGCATGTTATTGCTGGAGTCGGCATCTACTACGACCTTGGCGCTGGATTCAAGAACTTCTTGCATGGTTGCAAGATACATGCGCTGACGCGTGACATCGGGGGCCTTGGCAAACTCGGTTTCAATGCTGGTAAAACGTGCTGTATTACCTTCGGCGTCGCCCACCACAGTAGCCCGATAACCTTCGGCATCCTGCAGCATGCGGGCCACCTGACCCTCTGCCTGCGGCAGCACCTGGTTGGCGTAGGCATTGCCCTCGTTGATCTGGCGTTCGCGATCCTGACCGGCCTTGACGGCGTCATCGAAGGCAGCCTGGACTTGCTCGGGCGGCTGCACGTTCTGGATGGCGACCGTACTGATCTGAATGCCGGTCTGGTAGCGGTCGAGTATGCTTTGAGCCAGATTGAGCACTTCGGTGGCGACTTCAGTCCGGCCCTCGTACAGCACGAAGTCCATCGTCTTCCTGCCGACGATTTCGCGCATGGCCGTTTCAGAGGCCTGGCGCACAGACTCGTCCGGCATGCTGGTGCGGAACAGGTAATCAGGTGCCCCGTCCGGGTTCAGACGGTATTGAACCACGTACTGGACATCGACGATATTTTCGTCAGTGGTCAGCATGAGCGATTCTGGCAGCACCTTGTTGCGGGCGGTACCCCGAAAGCCGACTTCGAACGTACGCAGTTGCGCAATGTTGACCATCTGGTGAGCTTCGATGGGGTATGGCACCCGCCATTGCAGGCCGGGCGGCAAGGTCTTGGTGTACTGACCGAAACGGGTGACAACGGCCACCTGCCCTTCCTGCACAATCATGAACCCGCTCAGGCCCCAGATGATCACCGCCACGAGTACCAGCACGCCCAGCAGCTTGGGCGAACCGGACGGCAGTGCGGGCATGCCGCCCCCGCCACCTGTACGCGGGCCGCGCGGGCCACCCCCGCCACGCTTGCCGCCAAACAGCGAGCTGATGCGATTATTGAAATCGCGCCAGACCTCGTCGAGATCGGGCGGACTGCCGTCATTACGCGGCCGGCGCGACGAATCATCTTCGTTACGGCCGCCGTCATTGCGGCCGCCTCGCCCCCAGCCGGGGTCATTCAGGTTGAATATTTTCGATATTGAACGCATTGTTTCCCGCGATTTGAGCTGATTCGGCGACCGCCCCACGCAGACCGTCCAAACCAGAGCGCGCAAGCGCGCTTACAAAAACTCGTGCAATCGTACCATGTTCATTACGCTCGACTCTCGGCTCGTAGCCTGCACAGTCTATTTTGTTGTAGACGAGAATACGAGGGATCTGATCGGCACCGATATCTTCGAGGACCTTGTCGACTTCCATGACCTGTTCTTCGCGCTGCGGGCTAGAAGCATCCACTACATGAAGCAGCAGATCGGCATGTATGGTCTCTTCCAGTGTGGCCCGGAAAGCCGCAATCAGGGTGGGCGGCAGATCCCGGATAAAGCCCACTGTATCTGAAACGACCACCTGGCCCGCACCTTCTATCCAGATACGCCGCGTAGTGGTGTCCAGCGTGGCAAAGAGCTGGTCGGCGGCATACGCACCGGCACGGGTCAGGGCATTGAACAGCGTGGATTTCCCGGCGTTGGTATAGCCAACCAGCGACACCGAAAAAGTGCTGCCACGCGCACGAGAACGACGCTGGGTCGTCCGTTGGCGCTGAACCCGTGCCAGCCGTTCGCGCAGAACCTTGACCTTGGCGCCTATCATGCGCCGGTCCATTTCCAGTTGCGATTCACCAGGCCCACGCATCCCGATACCCCCTTGCTGTCGCTCAAGGTGGGTCCACATCCGGGTCAAGCGCGTGGACAAATGCTGAAGCTGGGCGAGTTCCACCTGCAACTTGCCTTCATGGCTTTTTGCGCGCAAGGCGAAGATATCCAGAATCAAGGCTACGCGATCAACCACACGCCGGTTCAGCACGCGCTCTATGTTGCGTTGCTGTGCCGGTGAAAGTGCCTGATCGATAAGAATGACTTCAGGCTGCAAGGCTTGAGTCAACTGGTTGGCCTCTTCAAGCTTGCCCGAGCCAATGAAATGCGCCGCATCCGGTTTCCCACGCCTTACCTGTAAGGTGGCGACGATTTCCGCACCGGCGCCTTCCGCCAGCATGATGAATTCTTCGGAATGGGCCTCGTAATCGGGTTCGCCCATATCGACCGTGATCACCAGCGCTTTCATGCGCGCCGCACAGAGGAAATACCCGTCACTGCCTGTGCCGCGACGGGTGAAAAAAGATGCCAGGCAATTAGCGGTTTGCGCTTATTCAGAAGCGCCATCCACCTGAAAATTGACAGGGCGTGATGGGACGACGGTGGAAATGGCGTGTTTGTACACCATTTGGGTGACGGTATTGCGCAGGAGCACGACATACTGGTCGAAGGATTCGACCTGACCTTGCAGCTTGATGCCATTGACAAGGTAAATCGAAACGGGCACGTGGTCCTTACGCAAAGCATTGAGAAACGGATCTTGTAATGTTTGCCCTTTATTGCTCATTGGCTAGGCTCCAATCTGTTGTTATAAAAATGGCGTAAGGGTCTACTTTACAGGGTTTTCCCTTAGTTTGCACGCCGCGGATGCCCGCATTCATGTAATGTTAATCGGTTTTCAACGCCAGTTCGGACAAGGTATTACAAAGCCTCATGCAGTCTTCGGGGGTGCCAACGGTGATGCGCAGGAATTGTTCGATGCGTGGAGCCGTGAAATGACGCACCAATATGCCCTGTTCCCGTAGCGCCAGTGCCAATTGCGCAGCGTCATGGGAAGGATGCCGGGCGAACACGAAGTTCGCGCTGGATGGTAGCACTTCGAATCCAATAGTTTCCAATTGTCTGGAAAGGTCTGCTCGCGTATCCATCACCTTGCGGCGCATGGCCTCGAAATAGCTGCGATCTTCAATTGAAGCGACGGCGGCGATAATGGCCAGCTTATCAAGGGGGTAGGAATTGAAGCTGTCCTTGACGCGCAGAATACCTTCGGTGATCTCGCGCGAAGCCACGCTGTAACCTACGCGCATGCCCGCCAGCGCACGCGATTTCGAGAAGGTATGAATGACGACGATGTTCGGGCAGCGACCCAGCAAGGAAATTGCCGTGTCGGCACCGAAATCCACATAGGCTTCATCAACCACCACTGCCACGTCCGGGTTACCGGAAGCAATGCGTTCAATATCAACCAGACTCAGCGCCATGCCAGTGGGCGCGTTCGGGTTGGCAAAGATAATGCCTGCCGGCGGTTGAGTCAGGTTCAGATAATCATCGGGACGAATCGAAAAATCATTTGCCAGCGGGACCAATTGGGCAGGAATGTCGAATAGCCGGCAATAAGTCTTGTAGAAACTGTAAGTGATGTCAGGCATGAGCAATGGCCTGCCAGCATGTCTGAACAAGGCATTGAACACATGGGCCAGTACTTCATCAGAACCATTGCCCGGCATGACCTGCGCAGGTTCAACCCCGTAGAGATCGGCCACTGCCCGCCGAAGCGCCGTGGATTCGTTGTCGGGATACAGACGCAAAGCGTCGTCGGCGCCCTGTCGTATGGCTTCGAGCGCACGTGGAGACGGACCGTAGGGATGCTCATTGGTATTGAGCTTGAGCAGACGGTCTATTTTGGGCTGCTCGCCCGGTACGTAGGGCGTCAGCTGGGCGACGTGTTCACTCCAGTAGCGGCTCACGATTTTCCTTGGACGTAAGGGTTGTGCGACGATTTGAACTCGATGCGCAAAGGCGTGCCTTCTAGCTGAAAGGCCGCTCTAAAGCGTGATTCCAGATAGCGCCGGTAAGAATCCGGCACGGCTTCCAGCGCGTTGCCGTGAATAATGATCAACGGCGGGTTCTGCCCACCTTGGTGGGCATAGCGCAACTTCGGCCGGAAGATACCTTTGCGCGGGGGTGGCTGCTGTTCCACCGCTGCATGCAGCACCCGGGTGAGACGTGGCGTGGACAACTTCCGATAGGCTGCGGCATGAGCTTCATCGACGGATTTCATTACCGCCTTCAACCCCTGGCCCCTGAGCGCGGAAATGGTATGTACGCGTGCGAACGACAGGAAACGAAGCTTGCGGTCGAACTCGCGCTGCGTCCATTCCCGCTTTTCGGCGTCCAGGCCGTCCCACTTATTGATGGCAACCACCAGCGCACGGCCAGTTTCCAGAATGAAGCCTGCAATATGGGCATCCTGATCTGAAATTTCAGATTGAGCATCCAGCATCAGCAGCACGACATTACAGGCTTCGATCGCCTGCAGTGTCTTGATGACGGAAAATTTCTCTATCGTTTCGAACACCTTGCCACGACGTCGCAGGCCGGCGGTATCAATGAGCGTATAGGCTTTGTCGCCACGTTCGAATTCGATCTCGATGGCGTCGCGTGTCGTGCCCGGCATATCGAAGGCAATCACACGCTCTTCACCGATCAGAGCATTGATGAGCGTCGACTTGCCAACATTGGGGCGCCCAACGATGGCCAGCTTGATGCGGTGGCGGGCTGCTTCCTGGCTTGCATCGCCTTCTGTATCAGGCTCTGTTTCGTCAAGCGCCGCGCCTTCGCCTGGTGGCTCGGCATCGTCCCATTGCCCGGGCAATTCATCGGTGGACAGCTCATCTTCAGAGAGAGCATCCATAAAGGAAAGCGCATCTTCGATGAGTTCGACCACGCCATCACCATGCGAAGCAGAAATGGGGCGAGGTTCGCCCAGCCCAAGCTCGTGAAATTCCGCCAAAGGGGCTGCATGACGCATGCCCTCGGCCTTGTTCACAGCCAGCATTACCCTCTGGCCGGTCTTGCGCAACAGCTGAGCAATTTCATGGTCGTGAGCATTCACGCCCGCCCGCGCATCAACCAGAAAGATCACGACATCGGCTTCAGCGATGGCTTGATGAGTCTGCCGGGCCATTTCACGCAGGATGCCATCCTTCGCGACAGGCTCGAAACCACCGGTATCGACCGCGATGAAAGGATGATGCCCTACCCGCCCCTCGCCATAATGGCGATCGCGCGTCAGACCCGAAAAGTCGGCAACCAGGGCTGCACGCGAACGCGTGATCCGGTTGAAGAGGGTCGATTTTCCGACGTTCGCGCGCCCTACCAGCGCGACCACCGGCTTGAATCTGGATTTGCTCAATTCACACCAA
>JBAYOJ010000066.1:0-9885 GCA_041678385.1 Burkholderiaceae bacterium
CTTGAAGAAGAAAGTAATCATCTGGCGGTATTGGGGGATTTCATCGGCAAACCTATCTCGTTGCAGGTTGAAACCCAGTACTCTCAGGAACAGTATGACATTGTGCTGGTCTGAGGGTATTGCTGGCAGCCACCCTGCACCGCAGCGGCTGCCCCCTTATTCTGCATCCGCAGGCGTGCAGACCCCCGGTTGGCGCACGGCGTCCAGCATCCAGTCAACCCGCTTCTGCACGGCGTCGTTGTAGTAGTAGCTGTAAATCCGGACAGCCACTTTTTTGGCGGAACGCCAGGACTCGGGGTACTGAATGAGATCTGCCAACACCACATTTTCGTAGCTCTCGGGAATTTCAGCCGCGTCGATCAGGCTGCCCCGGCTGGTTTCACCCTTGTCCATGATGAAGCGCGGCGCGCTACCGCAGGCGTCGCGATGCCGGAAGAGGTTACGCTGCAAGGTGGGGAAATCCATATCGCTCAGCATCAGGTCATTGATGAAATGCGTGGATTTTCGCAGGTCATTTTCACGTATGTCCCGTGTCCCGGAGCCCCCGGCCGCACACCCTGCCAGCAAGGCTCCCACAGCAAGTACCAGCACAGTCTTCTTCATTGCCACCTTGGACTCCTATCAATCTTCACGAAACTGCATACGATACAGGGAAGCATACAGGCCATCGCGGGCCAACAGCTCTTCATGTCGCCCTTGCTCAACGATGCGGCCACTATCCAGAACCACTATCACGTCGGCCTTCTGGACCGTGGACAGCCGGTGCGCAATGACCAGGGTTGTACGGCCGACCATCAAGCGCTCCAGCGAAGCCTGCACCTGTCTTTCCGACTCGTTGTCCAGTGCCGAAGTGGCTTCGTCCAGAATGAGAATGGGCGCATTCTTGATCAAGGCCCGGGCAATGGCGAGGCGCTGGCGCTGGCCCCCCGACAGCTGGCTGGCATTCTCGCCAACCTGGGTATCCATGCCCTGCGGCAGACTATCGACAAACTCCAGCAGATTGGCGGCTTCAAGTGCGTCACGGATTTCCTGTCGCCCGGCTTCATGCAGCGCACCATAACCCACGTTCTCGGCAATGCTGCCATCGAACATCACCACATCCTGGCTGACCAGAGCCAATTGGCTGCGCAGGCTCTTGAGCGTGACATCGCGCACGTCATGTCCATCAATACAGACCTCACCCGACAAGGGCACCACAAAACGCGGAATGGTATTGACCAGCGTCGTCTTGCCGCTGCCTGAGCGCCCCACCAGCGCCACGGTCTGGCCGGGTTCCACGGTCAGTGAAATATCATGCAGCACGTCGGCACCGGCATCATCGAAACGATGCGTCACCTTGCGGAAATCAATACGCCCTTTCACAGGCGCCTGCAATTCATGCGTACCGCCGTCCTTTTCGGGCGGGGTATCAACCAGAGCGAAGACACTTTCTGCCGCTGTCAGCATGCGCTGCATGGAGCTCGCGACCTTGGTCAGCCGCTTGACCGGGTCGAAAATCTGCCCCAACGCCGCCATGAAGGCGGCAAAGCTGCCTACGGTAAGACTGCCATGATTGGCCTGATACAGGGCAACGGCAATAACCGCCGCCACAGCCACCGCAATGAAAAACTGCGATAGCGGCGACATGGCTGCGTCCGCACTGGCGGCGCGCATGGCAAAGCGACGCAGGCGGGCGTTCACATAAGAAAACCGCCCGGATTCGCGCTCATAACCATCGAACAGCTTGATCACACGCTGACCATCAATGCCTTCCTGGACAACTCGGGTGAGCTCTGCGTTCATGCTGATGGTGTCGCGATTTATCTTGCGCAGGCGTCGGATGAAAATACCTGCGGTATAGACTGAAACAGGCAACACGACCAGCACAATAAGCGTCAGCTGCCAGGACATGTACAGCAGCACGACCAGTAGTGCCAGCACCACCAGGGTTTCCCGGACCAACACCGTGATCACCTCGGTGGCGTATTCGGTGACGTTCCCGGCATCGATGGTAAAGCGATTCAACAAGCGCCCGGTATCGCTGCGCTTGTAGTCTTCGTCCGACATCCCGAGCACACGTTCGAACATGTCCCGGCGGATGCCCAGCAACATATTGTTGGCCACCCAAGCCAGTAGATAGGAACTGCCGAAACTGCTCAGGCCGCGCAAAAGAATGAGGCCGATCACCGCCAGAGGGATCGCCCAGATGTAGTGCGGCTTGGCACCGGTGAAACCCTCATCGAGCAGGGGTTTGGTGATGATGGCCAGCGTCGGTTGCGTGGCAGCGGAAATACTCACAAGAAGGATAGCGAGGGCAACCGCCTTCCAGTAGGCCCCGAGACGACCGTAGATGCGCCGCCACAGATCGAACTTGACGGGTGCGGAACCGCCCCCGGCCGCTTGGGTTTCTGACTTCAAGAATGGACTCGCTTATATACTAATGAGCTGACAGTGCCGGCCATTTTACCCGCCCGGCCCTTTGCTGCATGTCGTCGACTTCAACCCCAGCCGCCAGCCTTGTTTACACCATGAACCTCGTATCCGCCATCTACCTGCGCATCCCTAATTGGATAGGCGATGTCTGCATGAGCCTGCCCAGCATTGAGGCGGCGGTGGCAACAGGCTTGCCCGTTGTGGTGTTCGGCCGCAGCTGGGCGCGTGATCTGCTCTCAGGGCATCATTTGGCCGGCTTTGTCGAAATGAAGGGCCGCTGGCGCGAAGACCGGGCCGCCGTGCATACTTTCCGCAAGAAGTCGGCGCATGCGCACCCTCGCGGGCTGTTGCTGCCCGACTCTCTTTCCAGCGCCATGATCTTCAATTTTGCGGGCGTACCCAGCGCTGGCTATCGCGATGATGGCCGTAGCCTGATTCTGCGCTGGCCGGTACCAAAACCACCCGGGCGTCCTCATGCTGTCGAATCCTGGTATCACTTGACCACGCATGCCCTGCGCCGTTGGGGATGCGCGCAGCCACCCGCCCGGCCGCCACAGCAACTGGGCTTGCGGCTGACCGACAGGCACCAGGCGGAAGCCAGCCAGGCCCTGGCCACCGCCGGCCTTGCCCAGGGTGATTTCGTGCTAGTGGCGCCCACGGCCACCGGCTTGCACCGGGGGCGGGTTAAGGTCTGGCCACACTTCGATACGCTGGTACGCCGCTTGCAGCAAGCGGGCCATACCGTGGTCATGTGCCCCCCTCCTTCCGAGATCGATGCGGCCCGAAAGAATGCCCCCACCGCGCTGTGTCTTCCACCCATGAGACTGGGCGCCTTTGCTACACTCACCCAGCTGGCAAGTTTGGTAATCTGCAATGATTCCGGTGTGTCGCATCTTGCCGCTGCCGCAGGCGCGCAGCAGGTCACGTTATTCGGTGTAACCCAGCGTGAACGCACCGGCCCGTGGTCTGAACATGCCACATGTCTGGGTTCCGCCCAAGGCTGGCCAGAACCTGACGAAGTCGAGGGACACGCCCTCGCCATGTTGCAACTTCAATACTGAACGATATCAACCCGAATGGCGCTATCCAGTATCCTGACCAACCTCGTGATTCCACTGAATCTGGGCATTACGTTAATTGTGTTGGGCGTGCTGATGTTCGTCCTGCGCCGCCGCCGCATTGCCCTGTTCCTGGCCGTCTGCGGTATGGCCTGGGTATTGTTCTGGTCGTTGCCGGCGTCATCCCTCTGGGCGGGGGGGCACCTGGAACAGCTTTACCCCTATCGCCCGCCAGATGAACTGCCCACAGCTCAGGCCATTGTTGTGCTCGGCGGCAATACCGCCAGCAATCGCCCCAACTGGTTCGAATCCTACGATAGGGCCAAGACGGTCGCACGTGTCGATACCGCAGCACAGCTGTACCTGGCGCGCCGCGCGCCATTGGTAATTGTCTCGGGGGCTGCCCTGGACGGCAACGTCAGCGAAGCTCAGATCATGGCCAATCAATTGCGCCAGCAGGGTGTGCCAGCCGAAGCCATCATCCAGGAAGCCGAAAGTTTCACCACCTACGAAAATGCCCTTTACACCGCCCGGCTTCTGAAAGAAGAAAACCTCGACCAAGTACTGCTGGTCACGTCATCCCTGCACATGCCACGCGCGATGGGCGTGTTCCGCAAGCAGCAGGTGGATGCCATCGCCGCCAGTTCGCCACCACAGATCGTGGTGCCCGAAGACCCCTCCTTTTCCTTCTGGCAGCCGAGCAGCCGCGTGCTGTCGGCCAGCCGCTCTGTGGTCAAGGAATACGTGGGGATGCTGGTGTACTGGCTGCGCGGGTGGCTGTGATGACACTTGAGTGCCGACCGGGCTGCGGCGCCTGCTGCATAGCGCCGTCCATTTCTTCACCCATGCCGAAAATGCCGCAAGGAAAAGCAGCCGGCGAACGCTGTGCGCATCTGTTGCCAACGATGAAGTGCGAGCTTTTCGGCCACCCGCAACGGCCAGCCGTATGCAAGGGATTGCAGCCCAGTCATGATATGTGTGGTCATTCCCGTGAACACGCCATGGTGTGGCTGGCACAGCTGGAACGAATCACCTGTCCTGCTGCCTGAGGGCTAGTTACCGGGCAGCTTGCAGCAGGGCTGCGCCCTGCTTTACCGGGATTCGTTCAGCAATGCGGACAATTCGGATACAAAACGACCGGGTGCAATGGCTGCCAGGCGTTCGAAGGTGGCTGTCACGGCATCTGAAATATCCTGGGCTGCCGCGCTGTCCTGGGCCATTTCCGTGTAATAACCCATATCCTTGTGGGCGTTGGCGAGTGTAAAACGCAAGGCGTTCGGATCCTGATCCAGCAGATAAGGGGCTACCCTGTTCAGGGCTGCACCACCACCCCCGCCCTTTGCCAGAACGTCGACCAGCACCGCCGGGTCTATGTTTGCCCGGGCAGCGCAGGCCGCCGCTTCGCTGATCAGTGCGGCCTGACCCAGCGAAACAAAATTATGCAGAAGCTTCATGCGGTGGCCAGAACCGACCGGACCGGTATGGGTGATGTTCTCGGCAAAGCTCCGCAATAGCGGCAGCATTTCATCGAACAGCTCGCGATCGCCGCCCACCAGCAGGTTCAGCCGGCCTTCGGCTGCTTCTTTGGGGGTTCGTGTCATGGGCGCATCAAGGAAGCGCCCACCCTGTTCGACCACTTTCCGGGCAAGCCGGTGTGTCGACGCAGGGATGGCCGTCGAACAATCAACTATGGTGCATCCGGACTTGAGCCCTTCCAGTATGCCGCCTGGCTGAACAAGCACCGCCTCAACCTGAGGCGAGCCTGTTACGCACAGGATGATGACATCGGAATCCGAAGCGAGTTTGCTTGCAGACTGGTAGGGTACGGCACCTTGCTTTATGAGGCCATTTAGCGGCTGGTTGCCCGGATGCTCAAGGATCCCCAACGGATAGCCGGCCTTGCGGACATTTGTAGCAATACCATGCCCCATCATGCCGATCCCCACCATACCTACTTTCTTCATCATGCTTGCTTGCCTTGGATACTTTATGAATTGGCTGCTGCGCACTGTGTGGCGGCAAGAGCGCCGCCACCTGTGAACGGCTTAGTTGTTCTTGGCACCCGAAGCTTCAACGATCGGACCCCACTTTTTGTAATCTCGTGCGATAGTCTCGGCAAATTCGGCGGATGTGCCCCCCAACGGTTCGGCGCCTTGAGCGTTCATGGCTTTCTTGACCTCGTCGGAAGACAACGCTTTATTCATCTCGGCATTGAGCTTTGCCACAATTGCATCTGGCGTACCGGCAGGCGCCAGCAGGCCATACCAGACGGTGACATCAAAACCAGGATAGCCGAGTTCTGCGACGGTGGGGACATCCGGAAGAACGGCGCTGCGGTTCGCCGACGTCACTGCAAGTGCGCGGATCGTGCCCGCATTCAATTGCGCGTAAGCCGACGGCAGCGAGGTAAACAGAATGGGAACCTGACCGCCAAGCAGATCAGCCATGGCGGGTGCGGAGCCCTTGTAAGGAACGTGCTGCATTGACATCCCGGCTTGTTGCTGCAGCAGTACCGCTGCCAGGTGGGTGATGGTGCCGGCGCCAGGAGAACCATAATCGACACTGCCCGGCTGCTCTTTTGCCTTCTTGATCATGTCATCAAGCGTGTTGTAGGGGGAGTCAGCGCGCGTGACGACAATAACCGAAGTGCCCGCAACATTAACGATGGGTGAAAAGTCCTTCACGGAATCGTAGGACAGATTCGAGTACAGCCAGGGTGCCACGGCCAGATTGTCCACCTGCCCCATTACAAGCTGGTAGCCATTGGGCGTTGCCCGCGCGGCGCCAGCGATGCCGATAGTCCCACCTGCCCCAGCCCGGTTTTCGGTCACCACATTCCAGCCCGTCGCCTGCGCCAGATGATTACTGACCAGGCGTGTCATGCTGTCGGTCCCGCCCCCCGGTGGAAATGGCGCAATGATATTGATGGGGCCCGTGGGGTAGGTGTCCGCCGCCATGGCAGGCGTCGCCAGCACGAGTGGCAATAAAGCGAGTAGCAGTTTTCGGATCATGGTTTTGTCTCCTGGTTCATCTTATTGAATGCCCCTTTTTCTATGCATTGATGCAAGGGGTGGAAATGACGTGCGTTTGCTGCAAGTGTTCGATTTCCCGGTCACTTACCCCTACGGACGCCAAAACGCTGCGAGTATCCGCCCCCAATTCGGGTGCCGGCAACCGGCACGACGAGGGCGCTTCAGTAAACTTGATCGGAAAGCCCAGCATGCGAACATCCCCATGACCAGGGTGGTCAACCGTGATGACCATTTCCTGATCCTGAACCTGCGGATCTTCGAACACCTGGTTCAACCCTAGCACCGGCCCACACGGCACGCCGAATTCGTTCAATCGTCGTATCCAGTATTCGCTGGAATGCGTACGTGTACGCGCTTCGATGACGGCTTTGATTTCCTGCCGGCGCGCCATGCGCTTCGCATTGGTGTTGAATTCGGGTGAGTCGCGAAGATGGGACAAATCAGTTGCATCCAGCAGCTTATGGTAGACACCATCGTTGCTGGGGGCGATGGCGACCTGGCCGTCGCTGGTACGAAAGAGGCCATAGGGCGCGACGATACCGTGATCATTGCCGCTGCGGGCTGGCACCACCCCACTGGCCAGGAAGTTGGACCCATGAAAGCTCAGCATGCTTATCATGCTGTTGAGCAGGCTGACACTGACAGAATCGCCACGGCCCGTCCGCCCACGACGTAGCACCGCCGCAGTGACGCCCAGCGCGCCATGCAAGCCGGCAACGAGGTCGCTGATGGGCGGGCCGGCACGCAGGGGCGGATCTTCTTCAGCGCCATTCAGGCTCATGAAGCCGCTCATTGCCTGAGCCACGAAATCGAAGGCCGGACGGTCGCGATAGGGGCCCGTATCACCAAAACCATTGATGCTGCAATGAATGATGTCGGGACGGAGCTCTTTAAGGCGCTCGGGCCCAAAACCCATTTTTTCCATGACGCCGGGGCGGTAATTTTCGATAACGACATCGCAGCTTGGGACCAGACGAGCCAGCAAGGCTTTGCCGGCATCGCTGTACAGATCAATGGCAAGCGATTTTTTATTGCGGTTGTAATTGGCAAAATACCAGCTGATGCCGTCACGGAATACACCTTGTTCGCGGACGGGGTCGCCCGAGGTCGGCGATTCGACTTTTAATACTTCGGCACCCATGTCAGCCAGCAATGCTGTGCAGTAAGGGCCCGAAATGATGCGAGTGAGGTCGAGGATGCGTATTCCGGAAAGTGGCATAGCGGTGAATGTTCAACTAGAGATGACTGCATCGTATCGAGCCGAACGCATCGCCACAATTACCATTTATTCCTGAAGCCATCGTGTTTGGAGATGGCTTCCTGTTATTGCGCAAGATGGTCAAGCAAGGCTTGCGCTGCTGCGGACAATGTTTCGGCCGGGCGTATGCAGAGCCGTAGCTGGCGTGCCGCCCAGCCATCACTGAGCGGTACGATGCAGATCCCATCGCAGATATATCTCTGCGTCGCCTTGACTGGCATGATGCCTATACCGAGGCCGGCATCCACCATTGCAATAAGCGCATCGTAAGAAGTCACCTGAAACTTGAGTTTGAGGCCACGATTCGCTGCAATTGCCTCACGGGCCAACAGCTTATTGGCGGCACTGCCCCTGTGCATGCCAACATGGTCGTAATCCAGCGTATCAATGAATGAGATCGATTTCTTGGAAGCAAGGGGGTGAGCACGCGGCGTAATGAGCACCATACGATCCTTGTGATAAGGAAGCGTCTTCAGCTGGTACTGCTCGTCTGCCTGGCTGTAAATGCCAATATCCGCAGCGTTCTCAGCGACCGCCCGGATAACATCGGTGCTGACCATTTCCGTCAGATCCACCGTTACGTCCGGGTACTGTGTCATAAAGGCCTGCAGTTCTTTCGGCAAAAACTGCGTGATGGATGAAAGATTCGCAGCAATCCGAACATGGCCTCGCGTACCTTGCGAATAGCCGTTCAATTCGCCGGCCAGGTCATCGGCATGGTGCAACAGATTACGGGCGCCACGAGCCAGGGCTTCGGCTGCCTTGGTGGGTTCCACCCCTCGCGCATGCCGGATGAAGAGGTCCATTCCCAGCATCCGCTCCATTTCGGATAGGCGCTTGCTCAGTGCCGAGGCCGCGATATGTTCCTGCTGCGCGGCGGCAGCAATGCTGCCCTCTTCAATAACGGCAATAAAAAGCTGCAAGGTATAGAGATCAAAGCGGACCGACATGCTGTTTCCCTGGTGCATGGACAAAAGCTGCAGGTGCCGCCAGTTCAGGCCTTACTGGAAACCACCGATTGGTCTGCCAGGCATTGCGCATACAGCCCTTCGTACTGCCGGGCGACTTCCGCCCAGCTATGGCGATCGACCACCGCTGATGCACCGGACCGCAAGGTTTCGGCAAATGCTTCATCGCTGGCAATGCGCTCGATACCCACCGCCAGTTCGTCATGGGCTTCGGGATGGGACAGCATCAATGCATCACGCTGGTGTACCAGATACTGTGCAAAACCACACCAAGGCGCCGGGCTGAGGATCACCGGCAGATCGTAGGACATGGCTTCAAGAGGCGCCATACCAAAACTGTCGTTGAGGGTAGGATGCACATAGACATCTGCCGCCAGATAGTAGGGCGCCACATCCGAGGTTTCCGGCACCATGGTTACACGCCCGGCGAGCCGTTCGTGATCAGGGCTTTTCCGTAAATGCTCGCGGGCCGCTGCATTGGCACCGACCACTAGCAGCTTATACCTTTCCGGCAAGGCCGCAAGCGCCTTCAACACAGTGGGCAGGCCCTTGCGCATGGGGTTGCGCGCCACCAGCAGGCAGACCCAATCCTGGGCCGAATACTGAAAATTTGCCCGGGTGGCAATACGCAACGTGGCGTCGGCAGCCCCTGGGCGCGTGACGCCCGGTGGCACAACGGGAAATTCACGTTGATCACCATAAGCCTGTCGCAGTTGTTCGATGATCAGGGTAGACACCCCGACCACACGGTGGCCCGGACGCGGCCGCAGGCGCGCTGCCTCAAGGCGCAGATAAGTCTGCACCCGGGGGCTGAAGACAGACATCAAGCGCTTGAACAGCGGCAATTCTCGCACGCGCCAGTTGTAACGGACAGGCGTGACATGCACGACTTCAACGTTGCCGCAGTAACCGTTCATATGAGAATGCACGATGTCGAAACCTTCGCGCGTCGCGCGGCTCGCGCGAATGGCAAAACTCAGGACTCGCAGCCAGCTTGGCAGCCCACGAGGCGACTTCAAAGCAATGAAGGGTAGCTTGAGATCGCAGCCTAGGTCGTATTCCCGCGCAAAGACAGTAATGTCATGGCGCTGCGCCAATTGGCGCATCAACTCAACGCCATAGGCTTCGGCACCACCGTAACGATTGCCAAAACGATC
>JBAYOJ010000067.1:0-9848 GCA_041678385.1 Burkholderiaceae bacterium
CAGTGTCGCTTCCATTTCATTGGGGTGGTGCCCGTAGTCATCAACCACGGTGTAGCTGCCACCACCGTGATGCGCCGGGACGCTGAAGTCGCCCACCATGCTGAAGCGGCGGCCGACACCCTTGAATGACTCGAGCGCGCCCGCGATCTGCTCGTCGGGCACACCCAGTTCGGTCGCCACCGCAATCGCAGCCAGGGCATTCAGCACATTGTGGCGGCCCGGCAGGTTGAGCTTTACTGAAAAAGTCGGTAAAGCGCCGGTGGCACCGTGACGCTCAACATCGAAATGCATCAAGGTACCTTCGGCGCGCAGGTTTCGCGCCATGACCTGAGCTTCGGTGTCGATGCCATAGGTGGTGACCGGTCGCGAGACGAAGGGGATGATTTCCCGCACATTGGCGTCGTCGCCACACAATATGGCCGAACCATAAAAAGGCAAGCGCTGCGTGAACTCGACAAAAGCGCTCTTGAGCCGGGCGACATCGTGCCCGTAGGTGTCCATGTGATCAACGTCAATATTGGTGATGATCGCCATCACTGGCAGCAAATTCAGAAAGGAGGCATCCGACTCATCGGCTTCCACAACGATGAACTCGCCCTGCCCCAGGCGCGCATTGGCGCCCGCCGAATTGAGACGCCCGCCGATCACGAACGTGGGGTCGAGGTCTCCGGCCGCCAGGACACTGGCCACCAGACTGGTGGTTGTCGTCTTGCCGTGTGTGCCTGCCACGGCAATGCCGCGCTTCAGACGCATCAGTTCGGCCAGCATCAGTGCCCTGGGCACCACCGGAATACGGGCAGCCCGGGCAGCCAGCACTTCCGGGTTATCGGCCGCCACGGCAGTAGACACCACGATCGCACCGACGCCCTTCACATTATCGGCACTATGACCGTGGAAAACGCGGGCTCCCAGGCTCTGCAGTCGCCGGGTTACCGCCGAAGCCTGCAGGTCGGACCCGCTGATCGCATAGCCCAGGTTCAACAAAACCTCGGCGATGCCGCTCATGCCCGAGCCCCCGATACCCACGAAATGGATGCTTTGTATGCGGTGCTTCATGCCGGCCTCCGTGCCACTTGCTCACATGCATCGGCAATCAATTGGGTGGCGGACAGGCCGGCATGCTCGTGTGCATGTTCCGCCACTTCCACCAGTGCAGCGCGATCAAGCCCGCGCAGCCAGCCAGCCAGCCAATCGGCGGTGAACTCGGCCTGCCTGACCAGCCAGGCGCCCCGACAATCGGCCAAGTAGCGTGCGTTGGCGGTTTGATGATCGTCAATTGCGTGCGGCAAGGGAACAAACAGCGCGGCGACGCCTGCGGCGGCTATCTCGGCCACCGTCATGGCACCCGCCCGGCACACCACGATATCGGCCTGCGCGTAGGCGGCTGCCATGTCTTCAATGAAGGCTTGGCAATGTGCCTCGACGCCAGCTTCCCGATAGCGGCGCTCCAGCGTGTCGATATGCTGGGCACCTGCCTGATGAGTCACGATAGGCCGCTCACCTTCAGCAAGCATAGCCAGCGCCTGCGGCACGACATCATTCAGCACCGCTGCCCCCAAGCTGCCGCCAATCACCAGCAAGCGCAAGGGGCCTTGCCGTTCGGCATAGCGCGTTGCTGCCGGAGCCACATCCAGGAAAGCCCGGCGCACCGGATTCCCCACCACCACGGCTGAATGCAGGGCGCCCGGAAAACCTGCCAGCACCTTGCGCGCCATACGCGCCAGCCACCGGTTGGCCGTACCGGCCACCGCATTCTGTTCGTGAACCACCAGGGGAATGCCGGCCGCGCGCGCCATGAGGCCGCCCGGGAAAGCCACATACCCGCCCATACCGAGGACCACATCGGCCCGCACCTGGCGCAAAGTGCGACGTGCCTGCAGGCATGCGCGTGTAAGCGTAAAGGGCAGTTTCGCCAAAGCCACCACACCCTTGCCGCGCAACCCTGAGAATGTCAGTGGCAGCAGTTCGAAGCCCTGCTCCGGAACGAGACGGCCTTCCATGCGTTCCGGATTGCCCATCCACAGCACTCGCCAGCCCCGCGCCTGCATTTCATGGGCCACGGCAAGACCTGGCATGATATGTCCGCCCGTACCGCCCGCCATGACCACCAGGGTGCGCTCGCTCATGTCCGCTTCCCCCTCATCATGTTGCGGTTCTCGTAATCCACCCGCAGCACCAGCGCAACCGCGACGATATTCATGACGATACCGGTACCGCCATAGCTCACCATGGGCAGGGTCAAGCCTTTGGTGGGAAGCAAGCCGATGCACACACCGATGTTGATGAAGGACTGCACGCCGAACCACAATGCCACGCCCTGTGCCACCAGACCATTGAATGTTCTTTCCATGGCAATGGCCTGGCGCCCGATCTCGAAACCCCGCCATACCAGGAAGGCAAACAGGGCGATCAGACCAGCCACGCCGACGAAACCGAGTTCCTCACCGATGACCGCTACGATGAAATCGGTATGCGCTTCGGGAAGATAGTGCAGCTTTTCAACACTGGCCCCCAGACCAACGCCGAACCACTCGCCACGACCGAGCGCGATCAGCGAATGCGACAGCTGGTAAGCGCTCCCGTACGTGTTTTCGGGATTCCAGGGGTCAAGGTAGACAAACAACCGTTCCCGCCGCCATGGCGAAAGCCAGATCAACGCAAGAAAGCTGAGCACCATGCTACCCAGCAGCATGGAGAACAGCTTGCCATTGATGCCACCGATGAACAGCAGGCCTACGGCGATGGCCACGATCACCATGAAGGCACCGAGGTCGGGTTCCATCAGCAACAGCATGCCAACCACAGCCAGTGCGCAGGTCATGGGAAGAAAGCCGCGCAGGAAATTCTGCATGTGTTCCTGTTTGCGCACCGTGTAGTCGGCCGCAAAAAGCACCACCGCCACCTTCATCAGTTCTGAAGGCTGGAAGTTCACAACCCCCAATGGCAACCAGCGCCGCGCCCCATTGACCTCTCTGCCTATTCCGGGAATCAGCACAATGGCAAGCAGCAGCAGGCAGAACAGGAATAGTGGCACCGCCAATTGTTCCCAGACACGCATGGGGATGGTGAGCGCAATCAGGGCGCCCACTACGCCAATGACGATGAACACGCTATGGCGCAAGACGAAATAATATTGCCCGTAGTTGGCATAGCGTGGGCCGTCGGCCAGCGCAATCGAAGCGGAATACACCATGAGCAGACCGAACAGCACGAGTGTTGAACACGCCACAATGAGCGACACGTCGAACAGCGGCATGCGTGTGCGGCCTGGCCGCACGGCATTCACCCCGGTACCGAATTCGGACAGCAGGCTCATGCCACCTCTCCTCGATCAAGCGCCAGCTCGTTGACGGCGTCGACAAACCGGTCGCCACGCTGCAGGTAGTTCAAAAACATATCCATACTTGCGCAGGCGGGCGACAACAGTACGATATCGCCCTCTAGCGCCACAGCCATGGCCTTGCCCACGGCCTCTTCCATTGATGCAGCGGTATGCTGCGCAATGGCCGGATCCAGTGTCGTGCCTATCAGCGAAGCATCCTGCCCGATCAGTACTACCGCCCTGGCATGACGCTGCACAGCATCGGCAAGCGGCGTGAAATCCTGCCCTTTACCCAGCCCGCCGGCAATCAGTACCACGGGTTTCCCCATGCCTTCCAGGGCAGCGACGGTGGCCCCAACATTCGTGCCTTTGCTATCGTTCACGAAATCCACCCCGGCAACGCTGCGCACGAACTCACAACGATGCGGCTCTCCGGCATATTCACGCAGAGCATGCAGCATGGGCGCCCAGCCGCCGCCCACGACCTGAACCAGCGCCATGGCTGCCAGGGCGTTAAGCGCGTTGTGGCGACCACGCAGGCGCAACACCTCGGCTGGCATCAAACGCTGTACTGGCCCCGTCTGCCGCTTTGCCACCGCGCCAGCCTTGCGACGCCTGCCCGTTGCGGCGGGCTCCGGCTCTTGTACCGCGACGGCTGCCAACCATTCGATGCCCTGGCTGTCGTCCAGACCCAGATCGCCTTCGTACTCAGGCAGATCGGCGCCAAAACTGCGTACCTGCGGGTCGGCAATATCTGCGACCATCCGCATGACCTGGGGGTCGTCACGGTTCACAACAGTGACGGCCGCATGATTGAATACCCGTGCCTTGGCATCGGCATAGGCCTGCATGGAGCCATGCCAGTCCAGATGATCCTGGCTCAGATTGAGAACCACCGCCGCATCGACCGAAAGACTGAATATGCTGTCCAGCTGAAAACTGGAGAGCTCCAGAACCCAGACGTCGGGCAAAGCGTCCTGGTCGAGGGCGTCCACCAAGGCAGTCAGCGCTGGCGGACTGATGTTTCCGGCCGCAATGGCCACATGCCCGGCTGCTTCGAGCAAACGCCGGGTCATGGCCGTTACTGTCGTCTTGCCATTCGTACCCGTGACGGCCAGCACTTTAGGGCAATATCCCTGCCCTGACAGATCTGCAAGCGCCAGCGCGAACAGTTCGATTTCGCCGATGATTTCGATATTGCGCCCGCGCGCCTCTGCCAGAAACCCGGCCAGCGGCGCTTCGTGAGGCACCAGACCGGGGCTGAGCACAATGCGTGATACGCCGTCCAGCACCGAAAGATCAAGAGCGGCTTCCTGCAAACGCAGATCCAGCCCTTCGCCCGTCTCAACGCGCAAGGCATCGACAGCCTTGGAGGCGGCGCGCGTATCGGCCAGACGCACGGCTGCGCCATGACGCAGACACCAGCGCGCCGCGGCCAGCCCGGTTTCCCCTAGTCCCAGGACCAGGGTCAGGCCAGCTTGTCGGAGGGAAGGAAACTCAGTGCTTTTCATCGTAATTTCAAGGTCGCCAGGCCGACCAGCACCAGCATCATGGTGATGATCCAGAAACGCACGACGACCTGGGTTTCTTTCCAGCCCGTCACTTCAAAATGGTGATGCAATGGCGCCATGCGGAAAATGCGCCGCCCTTCCCCATACCGCTTTTTCGTGTATTTGAACCAAGTGACCTGCAGCATCACGGAAAGCGTCTCCACTACAAAGACACCGCCCATGATGAACAGCACGATTTCCTGACGGACAATCACAGCAATCGTCCCGAGCGCCCCACCCAGGGCCAGCGCACCCACATCGCCCATGAAGACCTGCGCCGGGTAGGCGTTAAACCAGAGGAAAGCCAGCCCGGCACCAGCAATCGCAGCGCAAAGGACCATCAGCTCGGCAGCACCGGGGATATATGGAAAGAGCAGATATTTGGAATAATCGACCCGCCCCACCACGTAGGCGAAGATGCCCAGAGCGCTGCCCACCATAACGGTGGGCATGATGGCCAGACCGTCCAGGCCGTCCGTGAGATTGACTGCATTGCTGGAACCCACAATCACCAGCCAGGTCAGCGTGGCAAAACCAAATACACCCAATGGATAGCTGATCGACTTGAAAAACGGCACGATCAGATCGGCGCGTGTCGGCAGCGGCATGGTGAAGCCGCTCAGCACCCAATCTCGGAACAGCGGCCAGAGTTCAGTGCTGTCTGGTGCCGCCACGGCAAAAGTCAGATAAATGGAGGCGATCAGACCGATGATGGCCTGATAGCAGAATTTACTGCGCGAAGACATGCCTTCAGGGTCACGATTGACAACTTTCTTGTAGTCATCCGCCCACCCGATCCAGCCAAAACCAAATGTCACCAGCAGCACTACCCATACGAAACGGTTGGTCCAGTCAGACCAAAGCAGGGTGGCCACACCGATGGAAATCAGGATCAGCACACCCCCCATGGTCGGCGTACCGGTTTTCTGCAGATGGCTTTCGGGGCCATAGCTGCGCACTGCCTGGCCAATTTTCAGTTCGGTGAGCCGGCGTATTACCCACGGTCCGGCAAACAGGCCAATGAGCAGTGCTGTCCCGCAGGCCAGCACCGCACGCAAGGTGATGTATTCAAAGACCGCGAAGGCCCTGACATGCTCGTCCGACAGCCAACGTGCCAGTTCAAGCAGCATGATGACCTCCTGCCTGTCCGGCCAGAGCGGGGGCAATCCCTTCTATTACTCGTTCCATTCGGGTGCTGCGTGAACCTTTGACCAGTATGTGGCCGGGCGGCTCATCGATGAGCACCGCAATCAGAGCGGGCATGTCATCAAAGGACCGCGCAGCCTCGCCGAACGCGGAAGCAGCATGAACCGCATCCGCGCCGAAAGTGAAAAGCATGTCTATGCCCCGCTCGCTCGCATACGCGCCGACCTCGGCGTGCGCCTCAGGGCTGTTTTCGCCGATTTCCCCCATGGTCCCCAGGACCAGGGTGCGACGCCCGGGCAGCTCGGCAAGAACATCGATGGCAGCCCGCACTGAATCGGGATTCGCATTGTAGCTGTCGTCGATAAGCCGGTGGCCGTCGGGCAGTGTATGGAGCTGCATGCGCCCGGCCACCGGGTTGAACGCCTCCAGACCGCTGACGATGGCCGCCAAAGGCACGCCTGCCGCCACCGAGCAGGCCGCCGCCGCCAGGGCATTGCGCAGGTTGTGCACACCGGCGGCGTGCAGGGTTAGAACCGTATTGCCCTGAGGCGTGTGCAGGCGAAAGCGGGTATGCGCGGGCTCGGCCCGGATCTCATCGGCATGAATCGGAAAATCTGATTCGAAACCAAAACACAGGCTGTCGGCGTTCCCGGCCATTTCCCGCCATAGATCCGTATATTGGTCGTCGCCGGGATAGACGGCCACGCCTTGATTGCCCAGACTTTTCAGCACCGAGCCATTCTCGCGAGCCACGGCTTCGACCGTCAGCATGAATTCCTGATGTTCGCGCTGCGCATTGTTGACCAGCGCGATGGTAGGTTGTGCGATGGCTGCAAGCTGGGCAATCTCGCCGGGATGATTCATACCGAGCTCGAAGACGGACGCCTTGTGGGCATCGGACAGGCGCAGTAGGCTCAAAGGCAGGCCAACATCGTTATTCAGATTGCCGCGCGTGGCAACCATGGAGTCCGCACCCACCCACGCCCGCAATATGGATGCAATCATCTCTTTGGTTGTGGTCTTGCCATTGCTGCCGGTGACTGCGATGAGCGGAAGCTCGAACACCTTTCGCCATGCCGTGGCAATGCGTATGAGCGCCAGGCGCGTATCACCCAGCACAAATAAAGGAATGGTGGGGTCAGAGACCTGGTGTTCGACAATAGCGGCCACCGCGCCCCGCTCGGCAGCCTGTGCAATATATTCGTGCCCGTTGAAATGTTCGCCACGCAGTGCCAGGAATACCTGACCCGCTTCAAGCACCCGGGTATCTGTGGCGATCTCAGGCTGCCCCCGCCATGACAAGGCAAAACGGGCCCACTCACGATCATCGAAAACGCTGCGCTGGCCACCAGCTTCCTGCCAGGTTTCATGCCCTTTGCCCGCCAGCAACACCACGTCCGCCGGTTGGGCACCCCAAACGGCGCCCAGGATCGCCGCTGCGCGATCCAATTCGATCTGCGGTTGATTTTCCATACCGGAAACAATCTGCAAGGCGATGTCCAGGGGGTCTTCGTCACGAGGATTGTCACTGGTAACCACGACCGAGTCGGCCAAGCGGCCGGCCAGCCTCCCCATGATGCTGCGTTTGCCGTGATCGCGATTGCCACCGCAACCGAACACACAAACCACCCGGCCACCGCGAGCCGTTGCCACGCCACGCAGCGATTCCAGAGCTCGTTCAAGCGCATCCGGAGTATGTGCGTAATCGACGACTACCATGGGAGCCCCAGAGGCGGCTTCGCCGATGGGTTCGACAACTTGCAGCCGCCCGTCCACCGGACGCAGACCCGAGAGCACACGGGCGGTACGTGATAGCGACCAACCGAGTTCCTGCAGCACCCCGGCAACCAACAACTGATTGGCAACGTTATGCATCCCGATAAAGCGGGTAAGCATCTGCACACTGCCGGCATTGCGCGAAATATTGAACACCAGGCCATCGGTGCCGGCATGCACATCCAGGGCGATGAGGTCGGCGCCGCTATCGGCTTCCAAGGAGTACGACACGGTCTGCCGGCCTTCGAGACGGGTGAGCAGGTCGCCGCCAGCCGGGTCATCGACGTTGACTACGGATGCCCGCAGCCCCGGCCAGTCGAACAGCGCAAACTTTGAATCACGGTAAGCCTCGAATGTGCCGTGATAATCAAGATGATCATGCGTCAGGTTGGTGAAGGCGGCGATATCGATATGAACCGAATCCAGCCTGCCTTGAGCGACACCAATGGACGAGGCTTCCAGGGCCACCACCGTCGCCCCCGCAGCGCGCATGGCCGCCAGATAGCCGTGCATGGAGAGCACATCAGGCGTGGTCAGGCTGCCCCCCAGATTGGCGCCATCCGGCAAAGTCACTCCCAGCGTACCAATGGTGCCGCAGGGCACCCCGCCCGCATTGAGCGCTTCGGCAATCCACTGGACGGTCGTCGTCTTGCCATTGGTACCGGTGACAGCCACCACCGACAACGCTTCGGAAGGCCGGTCATACCAGATGTGGGCGACTTCGCCCAGGCAGGGAACCAAGCCCGGCACTTCAAGCAAAGGTACGCCGGACTCAGCCGCCGCGGCAGGCGCAGGCGCCTGCACGACCAATGCGGCGGCACCTGCCGCCACCGCGTCGGCGATGTATTGTCGGCCGTCCCCCGCCATGCCCGGGCTGGCGAAGAATACATCGCCTTGCTTCACTTGCCGTGAGTCCAGCCGTAATTGCGCTTTAGCCTGAACATGACCTTGCAGCCACTCGACGATATCCTGTGCCCTCATCGTGCCGTTTCTCCGTTGGGGCCGATCGCCACCAATGACTCAATGGGCGCGTCGGGTTGGACATCCAGACGGCGCAGCCCGCTTGCCACTACTTCGGCAAACACCGGCGCAGCCACCCGCCCGCCGTAATAGGCGCCGGCCCTGGGTTCGTCTATGCTGACCGCCACGACGATGCGGGGATTCGAAGCAGGCGCGAAGCCGACGAACGAACTGCGATAGTCCTTCGTGCTGTATTTGCCGTTGACGATCTTTCGCGCCGTGCCGCTCTTGCCAGCGACACGATAGCCCTGCACTTGTGCGAGCTTGGCGCCATCGGGACCCGCGGCAGCTTCAAGCATGGCTCTGACCTGCCGCGCCACGTCCCGGCTGTAGACCTGCTTACTGGTCGCCTCGCCATCACGCTTGATCAACGACAGCGAAACCATGTCGCCATCACGCGCAAAAACCGTGTAAGCCTGCGCCATTTGCAAAAGCGAAACGGACAGGCCATAGCCATAGGCCATGGTAGCCTGCTCGATAGGCCGCCAGCGCTCCCAGGGCCGCAAGCGACCACTCGCCATACCAGGGAAGTTCGTCTCTGGCGCCCGGCCGAAGCCCAGTTCATTGAAAGTGGCCCACATAGCCTGGGCGCTCAACCGCTCAGAGATCATGGCCATGCCAATATTGCTGGAACGCCGCAGAACATCGGCGACCGTGATCTGACCGTTGCGGCTGACGTCGGAGATGGTCGCCCCCTGAAAGCGATAACGGCCGTTGCCAGTATCGAAGAGGGTCTTCGTGGTGATTTTCTGGCTATCCAGCGCCAGGGCGGCTGTGAAAGGCTTCATGGTAGAGCCGGGCTCGAAAGTATCCACCATCGCCCGATTTCGCAAAGCGCTGCCTTTGCGGTCGCTGCGCTCGTTGGGATCATAAGAAGGCAGATTCACCAGAGCGAGAATTTCACCGGTCCCGACATCCAGCACGATGCCCGACGCCGCGCTTGCCTTGTTATCCTGCATTGCCTGCTTCAAGGCCATATAGGTGTCGTACTGCAGCCCGGCATCAATCGAAATATGCAGATCGCGGCCATCGAC
>JBAYOJ010000068.1:0-9780 GCA_041678385.1 Burkholderiaceae bacterium
ATCGGCCCGGGTCGTGCCGCTGGTCATGAAAACCCGCTCGCACACGTCTGGCGGCACACAGCTGAGCGTGAGATCCTTGAAGGCGTTGATAGGCACGGCGGGTATGTCGTGCCAATGCCTGACAGTGCGCACCGTCTTCCCCTGCTGGCGGCAATAACGCTGAAACGCCAGATTATGCTGGAACTGGTGTGCGAACAGCCTGAGCGCCAGATCATTGAATTCATCTGCGCCGGCATCCGGGCGATTCATGAACCCGAGCAGGTCTGCGAGAATGTCCGTCGCCAAATGAGGCGCAACGGTATCGGCTTTTGTCACGGTTGCCCTTTCGCTGAAGATTTACCGGCCAAGCCGGATGAGTGCTCCGAAAGGTACGCGGGGCGATCTAGCCCTCTTCTGGTCAAGTCACCATGCCGTGTGCCATTGCGTATTGAGTCGCGTACGCCTGTGCGATGTACGGGTGACGCCCTGGCGAATACTCTCCTTACGTCGGTATGACCCGATTCAAGTTCGCGGGTATTTATCTCAGTGCCGGCCTTGGCAGGCTGCAACACACCCCGGAGCACCACCGATTATACACTCGGCGCCCCGGCCGGCTTCGAACGGCAAGCTCCGGCCATCATGGCCGGAGCATCCTTAACCGAGGGTGAAATCAAAAATCAGGAAGACGCCTGGGCCGGCTGGGCTTTGCTGCCTGCGCGTTCTGCCTTGGCGGCTTCGCGGCTCTGCCTGCGCTCCTGGAATTTCTCGGCCCGTTTCTGAGCCTTTTCGGCGCGCTGCTTCAAGTTATCGGCGACCCTGGCCTGCTGACTGTCATCCAGCGACTTCCAGACGGCAATCCACTTTTCGTCAATCTGGCGACGTTCCGCCAGCATCTTCTCGCGCCGCTCATCAGCCTGCTTCAATGCCTGCTCAGGATCCACGGAAGCGAAACGCTCCAGCTGCCCCTTGCGTGCTTCCTTGATGCGGTCCTTGCGGTTATTGCGCAGATCCTGGGCGGCCTTGCGAGCTTCTTCCAGCAGCTTCTGCTGGTTCTCGTTCAAACCCATACCTTGAACAAAGTCGCGGCTGACGACCCCGTATCCTGGCACGATTAAGCCCGCGCGGCGCAGGTCGGCATGGCGGCTGCCGTGCATGGCTTTGCCATGATGATGGAAGGCATGCGGGTGCGCCTTATGGAAGCCATGGTGACCGTGATGGTGGGCAGCATGATGACCACTGCGGTCATGGTCTCGCCTGGGCCCGTCACCATCGGCAGCGTAAGCCGCAGCCGACATCGTCAACGCAGCGCCCAACATGGCGAGTTTGATGCCTCGGGAAGAGTTTATTTTTTGCATGACAGTTCCTTTCTTGCGAGTGAGCTTGGAAACTGCATTCTGCGCCGCCATCGGTTTCTTTCGTGTTTCGGGATGGGCGCAGTCTCTTTCAGACGGTTTCAAGGACTGCCGGCAAGGCAATGGCAGCGATCAGGCTTGTTCCCAGACCCTGAGATATTCGCGCCAGTGCTCGGCATCCGTCTGCTGCAGTGTAGAACGCACGAGCTCGACTTCAGCTGCGTAGGCGTCTTGATCCAGTTCACCACGCATCAGGCGGAAACGACAGTACATCAGCCAGGTATTGACCACGTCGGTTTCACAGTAGGCCCGGACTTCCTCGCAACGCCCTTCCGACCATGCTTTCCAGACCTGGCTGCCGTCCATGCCCAATTTGCCGGGGAAGCCGCAAAGCTTGGCAAGATCATCCAGCGGCGCATTGGCTCGCGGGTTGTACTTGGCCAGAAGATCCATGAGGTCAATGTGACGCAGGTGGTAGCGACCAATGTAATTGTTGAATTTGAAGTCGCGGTCATCGTCGCCGAGATCCCAATAGCGGGCCGCCTGCACACCATGAATCAGGCAGCGGTAATGCAGCACGGGCAGATCGAAGCCCGAACCGTTCCAGCTGATCAGGCGTGGCGTATAGCGTTCAATGGTCTTGAAGAACCCGCTCAGCAGCGCGGGTTCCGGGTCGTCGGCCTTGCCCAGCGACCGCACCCGGAAACCATTGTCGTCCCGAAACACGCAGGCGATGGCGGCCACTTTGTGCAGATGCAGGGGCAGAAAATCGTGGCCATGGGATTCACGCCTTGCTGCCAGGGCAAGTTCGATGACCTCAACATCGCCCAGGCCCTGCCATTCCGGATTCAGATTGCGCAGACCTTCGGCATCGGGAATGGTTTCCAGGTCGAAGACTAGGCAGGGGATCATCGCGTCGGCAGATAGGACAGTGGATTCACAGGCGTGCCCTTGCGGCGGATCTCGAAGTGCAGGCGCGGCGAAGTGGTGTCTGTCTGGCCCAACAAGGCGATGCGACTGCCCTTCTTGACGTTCTCGCCCGTCTTGACGAGGAGTTCCTGATTGTGGGCATAGGCGGTGATGAACCCATTGGAATGGCCCAGCAGCACCAGATTGCCCAAGCCGCGCACACCGTTGCCGGCATACATGACCTGACCATCAGCGGCGGCTATTACAGGGTCGCCCGGGGCCCCTTCGATATCGATACCCTTGGTATTGCTATTAAAGCTTTGGATGATCCGGCCCCCGGAAGGCCAGCCCCAGCTGATCAGGCTGGCGTCACTTGCGCGTGCCGCAGTGGCCGGTGGCGGGGTGACGGGCTGAGCAGCCGGCTCGACCGACGCGGGAGCGGTTGCCACGGCCGGTGGCTGCGATGGCATGGGGGTGCTGCCGCTCAGGCGCAGTACCTGGCCAATACGCAACTGGGTGGGGTCAGTGATGTTGTTCAGTCTGGTCAGGGTAGCGACATCCATGCCGTTCGACTGGGCGATCTTGTACAGGGTATCGCCCGCACGCACAACATAGGTGCCGCTGGCCTGCGAGGCCTGGCCGGCAGCCGACATATCGGTAACAGGTGCCCGCGTACCGCGCGAACCGCAGCCTGCCAATACGGCCAGAACGCCCAAAGCCAGCACGGCATGGCGCGAAAAACGGGTCATCGAACCGATGAAAGGATGGAAAGTGCAAAACCCTCCATGCATAAGATTCTCCTAAGCTAATACTGTGTGCCAGGCTTGAGTGGCACAAAACGTACGGCATCGAGTTCCTGACGTTGCCAACTGGCGGCGCCTGTACGCTCGATCAGCACAAGCCGCTGGCTGACCCCCCCTTCTGGAGCGATCAGTCGGCCGCCCAAGGCCAATTGTTCAAGCAATGTTTGTGGGATTTTAAGCCCTGCAGCCGCGATGAGGATGGCATCAAAGGGCGCGCTGCCTGGCAGGCCCGCCATACCGTCGCCAAAAACCACCCGCAAGCGCCCCGGAACACGCAGTTTACGCAGGTTGGTTCGTGCCAATTCGTATAGCCCGTGTATCCGTTCGATTGCATGGACTTCCTTGGCGACATGCGCGAGCACGGCTGCCTGATAGCCACAGCCTGCCCCCACTTCGAGCACCTTGTTCAGCTGCCGGCCTTCTGCCACGATGGAAATCATCCGGGCCACGACCCACGGCTGGGAAATCGTCTGTTCGTGCCCTATGGGCAAGGCAGCGTCTTCATAGGCACGGCTGGCCAGGCCGTCGTCGACAAACAGGTGACGAGGCACCGCCCGCATTGCCGCCAATACCGAGGCGTCGGTAATGCCCTGCTCTCGCAGGCGTGCAACCATGGCTTCACGCGAGCGTTCGGAGTTCAAGCCCAGATTGCCACTGTGACCCGGGTTTCCCCCGCCGGCTTGCGGCATCGCAGTGGCAGGCCTTGCTGTGGAAGCTGCCGACAATGGATGGTGGGTGGAGGTTCGGGCTGCGGGGCCTGCCCCCAGTATGCGCGTATTGCTGTTGGCGGCCGATGGCCCGCCCCCCAGGCTGGAGCGCCCGAAGCGATTGGAAGTCCCGCGGGTGAACGGCGAAGGGTTCAGCGGTTTACGCATATGGGATCGGCCCATGTACCGATTTGAGAAAGTTGATCGTAATGGGTGAGGTCCAGCCTGAGGGGCGTGATGGAAACCATGGACTGTTCGATGGCGCCGAAATCGGTGTCATCGGCAAAGTCGGACGCGCCGCCGGCCGGGCCGATCCAGTATACCGGTTCCCCATAAGGTGTGTGGCTGCGGACTACCGGTTCTGACGGGTGGCGCTTGCCCAGACGGGTGACTTTCATGCCGTTGAGAGACTCATAAGCAACCGGCGGAATATTCACATTGAGCAACACCGAACCCGGCAAAGCCTGGGCAGCATGCCGCTCAACTACTTGGCGGGCCACGCGCGCGGCCGAATCCAGGTGTTCCCAGCCCTTTTCTGTCAGGGAAAAGGCAATGGAAGGGATACCGAAGAGGTAACCTTCAGTGGCTGCTGCCACCGTACCCGAGTACAAGGTATCGTCGCCCATGTTGGCACCGTTATTGATACCTGACACGACCAGATCGGGCCGGAAATCCAGCAAACCGGTGAGCGCAATATGGACGCAATCCGACGGCGTGCCATTTACGTAATAAAAGCCGTTGGACGCTTGCCGCACCGACAAAGGCCGGTTCAAGGTAAGGGAATTCGAAGCCCCGCTGCAATTGGTTTCGGGCGCAACCACCGTGAGCTCCCCCAACCCTTTTAAGGCATGAAACAATGCTTCCAGACCCGGGGCCGTATACCCATCATCGTTGCTGACCAGAATACGCATTTAAATCTCCGGCAAAACCCAACTGAAAGTAGCTGATTGTACCTGTGCCCCTGCAACCGGTAGAATCGCCGCTCAATGCTACGGAGGCCATGAACCATGGACATCATCCTGTCCGCCGCCATTTCGGGCGGCCTCATCCTGCTGTCCTATCTGTTGGGGTCCATCCCCTTTGCCGTGGTGGTCAGCCGCTTGATGGGCCTGCAGGATCCCCGCAGTTTCGGCTCGGGCAATCCTGGCGCCACCAATGTGCTGAGAACCGGAAACAAGAAGGCGGCCGTATTGACTTTACTGGGCGACGCCGCCAAAGGCTGGCTGGCCGTTATGCTGGCCGCCTATATCAGCCGTGAGTTGAGTCTTCCAGTTGCGCTGCTTGCAGCCTGCGCAGTGGCAGCCTTCCTGGGGCATGTGTATTCGATCTTTCTGAAGTTCAAGGGCGGCAAGGGTGTCGCGACCGCGCTGGGTGTCTTGCTTGCGCTGGAACCCTGGCTGGCGCTGGCCGTGGCCGGCTCATGGCTGTTCATCGCCTACGCCAGCCGTTATTCCTCATTGGCTTCGGTGGTCGCCGCCGTTCTTGCCCCCTTGTATTACGTATTGGGTGGAGGCGTCGTCTGGGCCCTGCACCCCTCGGTGGCTTTCGGCATATTGATCATTGCGATCGTGCTGCTGCATCGGCACCAACAGAATATCGCCCGCCTGCTGCAGGGCAAAGAAAGCCGTATTGGCAACAAGAACCAGGGTGGCGCCAGCCCCCCTCGCAGGAAGTCTCGCCGCTGACTTCCCAGCGAGCCGCGATCGCGCATTCAGGCTTTAGACAACGCAGGAATGCAGACGTCTTGAAGGTCCCAGCGGGGGCGGATGGTGAAGGCATGACCGGTATCGGCCAGGTCCACCAGGCCGGCCTTGACGCGCTGGGCGGCGGCAAAGGCAATCATGGCGCCATTATCCGTGCAGAACTCCAAGGGGGGGAAAAACACTTCGCCACCCCGGGCTCGCATGGCGTCCACCAGATGTTCACGCAAGTGCCTGTTGGCGCCTACGCCGCCCGCCACGACCAGCCGCCGGATGCCTGTTTGCTCAATGGCTTTCAGTGATTTGGCAGCCAGCACATCAACAATGGCCGCTTCGGTTGCCGCCGCCAGGTCGGCCACGTGTTCGTCTGACAGTGCGCCATGTGTTTTTTCGAGTGCCCGTACACGGGTCAGCACAGCCGTCTTCAGGCCGCTGAAACTGAAATCCAGATCACCGCTGTGCAGCATGGGACGCGGCAATTCGTGCAGGCGCGCATCGCCGTGCTCGGCCCGCTTCGATAATGCCGGCCCGCCGGGATACCCCAGCCCCATCAGCTTGGCACTTTTATCGAAGGCTTCGCCAGCGGCATCGTCCAGGGTTTCGCCCAGGAGTTCATAGCGCCCCACGCCTTCCACTCGCATGATCTGCGTATGTCCGCCCGACACCAGCAGGGCGATAAAGGGGAATTCAGGCCTGGGAGTGGCCAGCAAGGGCGAAAGCAGATGCCCTTCGAGATGGTGAATGGGGATAGCGGGCAGCTGCCTGGCCCAGGCAAAGGCTTGCGCCACACTCGCCCCAACGAGCAGGGCCCCGGCCAGCCCGGGGCCGGCGGTATAGGCCACAGCGTCAATATCCCCCATGCCCAGCCCAGCCTGCTTGAGCACCTGACGGGCAAGGGGGATCACGCGGCGAATATGGTCGCGCGACGCCAGCTCGGGTACGACACCGCCATAATCGCGGTGCATGTCTATCTGACTGTGCAAGGCATGGGTCAGCAGCCCGCGTTCCGTGCAGACCAGAGCGACACCCGTCTCGTCGCAGGAGCTTTCGAATCCGATGATGATCATGATTAATGTGCGGTCGGGCCAAAGATGGCCGTAGAATTCAGGCTGCATTTTACCTTCGACCCTTCCGATCTGTTTCCCGGAGCTTTCTTCCATGCTCGAACGACTCTTCAGGCTGCGTGAACACGCCACGGATGCCCGCACTGAACTGCTGGCCGGCGTCACTACCTTCTTGACCATGGCCTACATCATTTTTATCAATCCCGAAATTCTGTCCAGCACCGGCATGGACAGGGATGCGGTCTTTGTGGCCACCTGCCTTGCCGCAGCGCTTGGCTCGCTCATCATGGCCTTCGTCGCCAACTGGCCGATCGGCATGGCACCGGGCATGGGCCTGAATGCCTTCTTTGCTTTCACGGTGGTGGGGGCGTTGGGCTACACCTGGCAGCAGGCACTAGGGGCCGTTTTCATATCAGGGGTGATTTTCTTGATCATCACCATCACAGGCATACGCACCTGGCTGATTGCAGGCATTCCCCCTTCCCTGCGTTCCGCCATTGCGGCCGGCATCGGGCTGTTCCTGGCCATCATTGCCCTGACCACATCCGGCATCGTGGTCGCCCACCCCGCCACCAAAATCGGGCTTGGCGACCTGACCCAACCCGCTGCCCTTTACGCCATATTGGGGTTCTTCATTATTGCGGCGCTGGATGCCCTGCGCATCAAGGGCGCCATACTGATCGGCATTGTGGTTGTAACGCTGCTGTCCATGGCACTGGGGCATAACAGCTTCGCTGGCATCGTGTCGGTGCCGCCCAGCATCATGCCCACCTTCATGCAATTGGACATTGCCGGTGCCCTGCATGTCGGCATCGTGCACGTGATTCTGGTACTGGTTTTGGTGGAAGTCTTTGATGCCACCGGCACCATGATAGGGGTGGCCAAACGCGCCAACCTGATTTCCGACGGCCAGCCAGGGCGTTTGAACCGCGCGCTGTTTGCCGACAGCACGGCCATAGTCGCCGGTTCCATGCTGGGGACCAGCAGTACAACGGCTTACGTGGAAAGCGCCGCCGGCGTACAGGCGGGCGGGCGCACTGGCCTGACCGCACTGACCGTCGCCGCCTTGTTCCTGCTGGCATTGTTCTTTTCACCGCTGGCGGGTTCCGTCCCCGGCTATGCAACCGCGCCCGCCCTGCTCTATGTCGCCGGTCTGATGTTGCGAGAAATCACCGCCATAGACTGGAACGATATTTCCGAAGCAACGCCCGCCGCGCTCACCGCGCTGATGATGCCCTTTACTTATTCCATTGCCAATGGGTTGGCTTTCGGTTTCATCAGCTATGTCGTATTGAAAGTGGCGACCGGTCGCTGGCGACAGGTGCATGCGGCCAGCTTCATAGTCGCACTGTTGTTCATCATCAAATTCGCTTTCTTCCCGGAATAAAACCGGTCGCAGGCTGGGGGAAATAGATCCACAAATTTCCCCCTGGCCGCGTATTAAATCTGAACGATTCGTTATAATTTCCACCTCAAGATACACACTCACACACACGGACACAATACTTTCCGGGCAATTAGAAACTGGCCGATACCGCCTCTTGCGTGTCATACTCATCCCGTCAAAGGTCTGCCGTCGCGCTCATGCCTCAGTCCGCCCAGCCCCCTTCTTTCCTGACGGCACGCCGCAACCGCGCTGGCATCTGGGTTCCCTCTCTCTTGCTGTTGATCGGGCTGCTGGTAACCATTGCCGTTGTATTCCAGGCGCACCGCTTCGTCAGTCAGGAACGGCAGGCGCAATTCGACACACAGCTGAACCGCATGCGCCAGGATATCGCCGTGCATGTCTATCGAAACGTCGATGTCCTGCGGACCTACCAGGCCGAAATATCCCTGCATCGCTTTCTGTCGCTGGATTCCCTGTTGCGCGTTGCACAGATCCTTGAACTGAAATCACGCTTCGCCGGTATCGACTCCATAGGCTATCTGCCGGCTGCGGCACAAAACGCGGTTACTGGCGACGATTACCACATCCGGTTCCTGTACAGGGCTGAATCCTCGCTGGTATCACCCCGCATACCCGCTGCCGAAGTCTCACTGCACCAAGAGGCCATCAGGCGGGCTCGCGACACTGGGGATATTGCCGCCACGGGGCCGGTGAACGCAGGCCCCGACCCAGGTTCACCCGACAGATTCATGGTCTATCTGCCGCTTTATTATGCAGGCATCACCCCGGCGTCGACTGCAGAACGCCGCCGCAACTTTGAAGGCGTCGTGTTTCTGACGCTGCACCCGGCCCGAATGATGGCCGGGCTCTTTGACCACCACCAGTACCCTGACGCCCACATCAGGCTGCATTTTGAAGGCTATGCCGAAGCATCTCAGGTGAATGCGCGGGTCATCGACCTTTACAACAATCAGAATACTCAGCCAATATCCCCTAACCATATGCGTACTCAAGTGCCTCTGGAATTGGCTGGCACACAATGGTCGCTGGAAGTCGAGATGCGCGATCTGAACGACCGCTGGCTGCCTTGGGCTGTTCTGATCATAGGCTTGCTGCTGACCCTGCTGAGCGTCTTCATCACCGACACATTGCGACGCGCGCGCCTGCTGAGCCTGCAGCGGGCCAGCCAGGATCGCGACCTGCGGCGCGAAGCCGAGGCAGCACTGCTCCTGCGCGAACGGGCGATCGAGGCCAGCGCAAACGCCATCCTCATCGCCGATGCCCGCAACCCAGGCTACCCGGTCGAATACGTCAATCCTGCCTTTGAACGAATGACGGGCTATGACGCCGCCGAGATTCTGGGCAAAAGCCTGCGCATCATGCATGCGAAGGATGTGAATCAAAAAGGCCTGGAAGAACTGCAGGACATACTGCGCCAACAGGTCGAAGGCCAAGTGGTATTGCGCAACTACCGCAAGGACGGCCAGCTCTATTGGACGCGACTGCATGTGGCGCCTGTCCGCGATGAGGCCGGCGTCACGACCCACTTCGTCGCGGCAAAATACGACATCACGGAGACCCGCCGCTACCAGGAAAAACTGGAATACCAGGCCTATTACGATGCCTTGACTCACCTTCCCAACCGCCACTTGCTGCGCCGCCGGCTCAACGACACCATAGCCAGCATCAAACCCGATGATCCCCCTTTCTGGGTCGCTTTTCTGGATCTTGACAACTTCAAGCTGGTTAACGATTCGCTAGGTCATACTCTGGGCGACATCGTTTTGCAGCGGATCGCTCAACGCTTGCTGGAAAGTCTTCAGGAAGGCGACATAGTCGCCCGACGCGGCGGCGATGAATTTGTCTTCATTCTCTTTGA
>JBAYOJ010000069.1:0-9755 GCA_041678385.1 Burkholderiaceae bacterium
ATCTGCCCATTCATCGCGAAGTGGCGCTGGTCATGCAATCCCACCCCGTTCAATGGGCCATGCCCGGGCACGGGCGCATCGTCCGGCACACCAACGCTGATACTGTTGGCGATCAGTTCAGCGCGCATGGCACAGCCCCGCCTCCAAACGGCACCACCCTGCCATCCTCTGATATAACGGGTCATCCAGACGAAAATACGAGCCCTCCCGCGCCGCCCACCAAAACATCCCCTGGCCCGGCTCCTTCAGGTCAGTCATCGGGGGCCAACGGCCCCGGCATATCGGCGGGACATGGTACCAAGCCCGGTCACGCCAGTATTGGCGCCCAATCGTCATGTGCAGGGCTCTGGTGCCTCGCGCCCATGGCGGTAGGATGGCTGACTGATGGTTGGCGCAACGGCGGTTCGGGCCAGGATTCGGCCACTCATGGCCCTGGTATGCCGGGGCCCGCGGAAAACACCGCCCCGGCAAGCCCTTATCTGGATGAAGCAGCGCCAGCGACCGTACCCGACGACCCGCCTGCTGATGTCGAAGATTGCCCCGGCTGTTGTGACTGAGCCCCGGGCAGAAGGTGAACGAATACCTCGTCCTCCTGGACCATGCCCATTTCCGTACGTGCCCTTTCTTCAATGGCATCCGTACCTGCGGTCAGATCCTGCACTTCGGCCGCCAATGCGTTGTTGCGGGCGGCCAGCGCTTCATTGGTATCTTCTTGTGCCCGTAGCCGCGTGTCCAGCTCTTGCACACGCATCCACCCGCCCTTACCCCACCACAGCGGGTATTGCGTAATGGCAGTAAGCAGGACCAGAACAATCAGTAACAGACGCATGAGAGTGTGCCCGGCACCAGAGCCGGGCGGGAGGCTCAACGCAAATTGTAGAACGCGTCGCGGCCCGGGTATGCAGCCACTTCAGCCAATTCTTCTTCGATACGCAGCAATTGGTTGTACTTGGCCATACGATCGGAACGGGACAGCGAGCCTGTTTTGATCTGCATGGCGTTCGTGGCCACTGCAATGTCTGCAATGGTGGAGTCTTCAGTTTCGCCGGAACGGTGCGAAATGACCGCTGTATAGCCAGCGCGCTTGGCCATTTCGATCGCCGCAAAGGTTTCGGTCAGGGTGCCGATCTGGTTGATCTTGATGAGGATGGAATTAGCCACACCCTGGTCGATGCCCTGCTTCAGGATCTTGGTATTGGTGACGAAAAGGTCGTCGCCCACCAATTGCACCTGACGACCCAGTTGCTGGGTCAGCACCTTCCAGCCTTCCCAGTCGTTTTCGGCCATGCCGTCTTCAATCGAAATAATGGGATATTTGTCGCACCAGCTGGCCAGCAGGTTGGCAAAATCAGCTGGGTCCAGCGAGATGCTACCCTCGCCCGCCAGGTGATATTGACCATCGCGATAGAATTCGGAACTGGCGCAATCAAGAGCCAGCGCAATCTGTGAGCCAGCTTCATAACCGGCTTCTTCGATCGCGTTCAGGATCAGCTGGATGGCGGCTTCGTGATTGGCTACGTTGGGGGCAAAACCACCCTCGTCACCCACAGCGGTCGACATGCCTTGTTTGTCGATCAGCTTCTTGAGCGCATGGAAGATTTCAGCACCCATGCGCAGCGCTTCACGGAAGCTGCTGGCGCCCAGAGGCAGGATCATGAATTCCTGCATGTCGAGCGTATTGTTTGCGTGCGCACCGCCGTTGATCACGTTCATCATGGGCACGGGCATCTGCATGGGGCCGCTGCCGCCGAAATAGCGATACAGCGACAGACCGGATTCGTCAGCCGCCGCGCGGGCCACAGCCATACTGGCTGCCAGCATGGCGTTAGCCCCCAGCCTGCCCTTGTTTTCAGTGCCATCCAGATCTATCAGTACCCGGTCGATGAAGGCCTGTTCCTGGGCATCCAGACCCATCAGTGCCTCAGAGACTTCTGTATTGACGTTCTCGACGGCCCGCAACACCCCCTTGCCCAGATAACGCGCGGCATCACCATCGCGCAGCTCGATGGCTTCCCGGGACCCGGTGGATGCACCTGACGGTACGGCCGCGCGGCCCATGGCGCCGGATTCCAGCAGCACGTCGCATTCCACGGTGGGGTTGCCGCGCGAGTCGAGGATTTCGCGCCCGATGATGTCTACGATTGCACTCATGATGTTTATCTGCCCTGCCTGAGTAAGGTTGGAATTCTGCACAGGCCGACGGTACGGCTGCAGGCATAAATGACTGATTGTAGCTGCCTCAAAGAACAAGCTGTGCGCTACACCGTCATCAACGCCGACATTTTAAGCATCCAGACGTTTCGGCGGGTGGAAGATCCCGCCTCGGGCCGGAATTTCACCCACTCGTGCTCATGATCGATTGGCGAGGAGGCGCTCCTCCAGCGTCACCAGCATGTCGGAAAGATGCCCGAGTTCGTCCTCGGATAAATGACCCAAGGCCCCTTCGATGTATTCGTTGCGCCGTTCTATGCTTGCCAGCACCGTTTGCCGCCCGGCCTCTGTCAGTACGGCATTGGTCAGCCTGGCATCCTGGGGGTCGCTGTGCCGCTCCACCCAGCCAACCAGCTCAAGCGCCTTGAGCTGCCGCGTCAGCGCTGCAGGGTCGACTCCGAGTTCGAGAGCCAATGCCTTCTGCGACATTTCCTTGCGTGCATCAAGCAGCACCAGAATGCGCCAGCGCGCCATCGAATGACCGGTATGCGCTTCAAACCCCGCGATAAAGGCCCGATAGCTGCGGCCCAGCTGCTGAATGAAACGAAGATGATACGACTCGATCATGCGGAATCCTTTTTACCGCTGGTGCTTCTGCCAGAGGACTGCGTACCGTCTTTCACGGTCTGCACAGAACGGCTGCCGAATTTGAAGGGTGGCATACGAATCAGCCACACCAGACCTGCCACAGCCATCACAACCGCCATTGCCAGCCCAGCATGCACGCCCCACACCAAGGATTCACGCGCATGCAGAATAAAGGTTTCGCCGTGCAGCCCCAGTCGCTGCAAAGCACCGATGAATTCGCTCTGAACCTGCGTGTTCACGAGTACCTGGGGGTCTTCCAGGCGCGACAGCCAGGCACCGTTGCCAAAGGGCGTAACATCCAGCTGCCGGACCCGCTCTATGTAGTAGTGAGTGACGATGGAACCCACCACCGCCGTCCCCAGCATCCCCCCTATCATGCGAGTGGATTGCAGCACGGCCGTGGAAATGCCCAACAACGAACGACCCGCCAGTTCCTGTACGAAAATCGTCAGATTCGGCATAAGCAGCCCCAGGCCGAACCCGCAGCCCAGCAGGCACGCTACCAGCGCCACGCGAGGGGTATCGGCATTCACCAGCAGCAGGCCAGCGATGCAAACCACCAGAAAACCGAAACCCGTGTGGAGGATGAATTCAGGCCGGTTCATGCGCGGCACAATGCGTGCGCTGGCAATGCTGCCAATAGTGATGGAAACCACCAGCGGCGTGATCAGCACACCGATTTCCCGCGCCGTCAGCCCGAACCCGCCTTGCAACAGCAACGGTACATAAATCAACAGCCCGAACATGATGAAGCCCAGGAATACCGACAGGATGCACATGATCACAATGCTGCGGTCACGAAACATTTCCATGGGAATCAGAGCTGCGGTACACCGCTTTTCCCACCAGATAAAGGCAGTGATGAAGGCAACCGTCAACAAGCCCAGCCCCACCATGGGCAAGCCAGCGCCGTGGACAGGCAGAAATTGCACGAAGAATTGCAGGCAGGTCAGTGCCAGGGCAATCAAAACGGCGCCCTGCCAGTCCAGGCGTATGCCGGACTGCTGCATATGGCGGATCAGCGGTATATGGCGAACTATGAAATACAGCCCTACAAGACCAAACGGCACGTTCATGAAAAACACGGCCCGCCAGCCGACGTAATAAGTCAGAAAGCCACCAATGGACGGCCCGAAGGCGTTGGCAACGCCAAAACAACTGCTCAGGATCACCTGCCAGCGCAAACGTACGTGGGGGTCCGGGAACAGGTCGGGAACGACTGCGAATGCCGTCCCGAGCATCATGCCGCCTGCGACCCCCTGCAAGGCCCGCCCCAGCACCAGATGCGTCATGGATTGAGCGACCCCGCACAATATGGACGCCACAAGAAACAACACAATGGACGTCACGACAAATGGCTTGCGCCCGTAGTAATCGCCCAGACGCCCGAAAATCGGGATAGTGATGATGGAGGTCAGCAAATAGGCAGTGGTCACCCACGCATAGAGCTGAAAGCCGCGCAACTCAGCCACCACCGTAGGCAGGGCCGTACTTACCACCGTCTGGTCGATGGCGACCATCATGGTGACGCAACCCAGGCCAACCATGGCCTGCAGGGATTCCCGGCGGGACAACAGCATGCCTGTGCCGGAGGTTTTTACCGAAGGGGTATTCATTTCTATGGACCAGTCAATCTTTGACTTATCAACGATTTTACCGCAAATCTGCGTAAGCAAATAAAACGTGGCGCCCGAAGGCGCCAACGTAAAAAAACTTACCCGATTGAGTACTGCCTGATTAAGGGAATTCCTTCGGAAGCACACCACTCTTCTTTACCACCTGATCGATGGCCGCCAGGGATGCGAGCAGCGTTCGCATTTCTGCCAGGGGCACTGCATTGGGGCCGTCAGATAGCGCCTGATCCGGATCAGGGTGCGTTTCCATGAACAGACCCGAAATACCGGCCGCCACAGCTGCACGGGCCAACACTGGAACGAACTCCCGCTGGCCCCCGGAAGACGTGCCCTGCCCCCCGGGCAGTTGCACCGAGTGGGTAGCATCGAAAACTACCGGACATTGGGTTTCACGCATGATGGCCAAAGAGCGCATATCCGACACCAGATTATTGTAGCCGAAGGAAACGCCCCGCTCGCATACCAGAATATTGTGGCCGTCCCCGCCAGCATCCAACGCAGCCTGCCTGGCCTTGGCGACAACCTGTGCCATGTCATGCGGTGCAAGAAACTGGCCCTTCTTGATATTGACAGGCTTGAGGCTGGCCGCACAGGCATGGATGAAATCAGTCTGGCGGCACAGGAAGGCCGGCGTCTGCAGCACGTCTACGACAGCGGCCACATCGGCAACCTGTTCAATGGTATGGACGTCAGTGAGCACGGGTACGCCCAGTTGCTCGCGTACGTCGGCAAGTATGCGTAGGCCTTCATCTTGCCCCGGCCCCCGATAGGAACGGCCTGAACTGCGATTGGCCTTATCAAAGGAGCTCTTGTAAATGAAATGAATACCCAGTTCGGCAGTCATTTCTTTCAGGGCGCCTGCAGTATCGAAGGCCATCTGACGCGACTCGATCACGCAGGGCCCGGCAATCAGGAAAAAGGGACGGTCGATACCGACTTCAACGCCACACAACTTCATTGATCGATTCCTTGCAGTAGCGGCCAGCCCAGGGACAGCCGCCATTTAGACATTCAGGCAGCGCCACGGCGCTGTTGGTATTCCAGAGCCGCCTTGATATAGCTGATGAACAGCGGATGCCCGTCACGCGGTGTGGAAGTGAATTCCGGATGGAACTGCACGCCCATGAACCACGGGTGCTGGGGAAGTTCCATGATTTCCGGAAGGTCTTCAGAAGGCGTACGGGCGCTGATGACCATACCGGCTTCTTCGAGGCGTGGCACGTATACATTGTTCACCTCGTAGCGGTGACGATGCCGCTCGTTGACTTCCTGGCCGTAGATTTCCGCAGCACGTGTGCCGCTCTGTATCGGACAACGCTGCGCGCCTTTGCGCATGGTCCCGCCGAGGTCGGAATCATTGTCGCGTTTCTCGATCCGGCCTTCACCGTCTTGCCATTCGGAAATAAGGGCAACCACAGGATGGGCCGCAGACGGATCGAATTCCGTACTGTTGGCCCCCCCCAGGCCCGCCACATGGCGAGCGAACTCCACCACCGCCAGCTGCATGCCCAGGCAGATTCCCAGATACGGGGTGCCTGTTTCACGCGCATAGCGGATGGCACGGATCTTCCCTTCGGTGCCCCGCTTGCCGAAGCCGCCCGGCACCAGAATGGCATCCAGGCCCTCAAGGCAGGCCGTGCCTTCACGTTCCAGCACTTCGGAATCAAGGTATTCGATTTCCACCCGGGAACGGGTGTGTATGCCCGCATGCGTGAGCGCTTCGGACAAGGACTTGTAGGATTCCGTCAAGTCGACATATTTGCCTACCATGCCGATGCGAACGTGGTGCTGTGGGTTGCGAATGGCGTCGATCAGACGTTCCCACATGGTCAGATCGGCGGGCGGCGGCGCCAATGCCAGGGCATCGCAAATAATCGAATCCAGGCCCTGTTCGTGCAACATGCCGGGAATCTCGTAGATGGACGTGGGAGCATCCCACACCGAGATCACGGCATCCAGCGGCACATTGGAAAACAGCGAGATCTTGGCCCGCTCGTCTTCAGGAATACGACGGTCGGCCCGGCATAGCAGCGCGTTCGGATAAATGCCGATCTCGCGGAGTTTCTGTACCGAATGCTGGGTGGGCTTGGTCTTGAGTTCACCCGCCGACCCGATGTAGGGAACCAGCGTCAGGTGTACAAAAGCGGCATTGTTGCGGCCCAGACGCAAACTCATCTGTCGCACAGCCTCAAGGAAAGGCAGGGATTCGATATCGCCGACCGTACCACCGATCTCGACGATGGCCACATCGGCCGCGCCATCCCAGGCCCCTTTGGCACCGCGCACGATGAAATCCTGGATCTCATTGGTGATATGAGGAATCACCTGCACAGTCTTGCCCAGGTAGTCGCCTCGGCGTTCCTTGCGCAGCACGGATTCGTAGATCTGGCCGGTGGTGAAATTGTTGACCTTGCGCATGCGCGTAGAGATGAAGCGCTCGTAATGACCGAGGTCGAGGTCGGTTTCGGCGCCATCTTCCGTCACGAACACTTCGCCGTGCTGGAAGGGACTCATGGTGCCAGGGTCAACGTTGATATAAGGGTCGAGCTTGAGCATGGTGACGCGCAAGCCGCGGGATTCCAGGATGGCCGCAAGCGATGCGGCAGCAATGCCTTTACCCAGGGAGGAGACGACTCCTCCCGTGACGAATACGTACTTGGTCATTGTCGGGGACGAGCCCGGGCTACCGGGCTGGAGCAGGAAATTTCAATTATAGCCTTGAAGAAAGCCTTGAATAGACCCAGGCTTTCTTCAGGCAACCGCGTTCAAAGACCCTGCAAAAGGCTGGGTACGGGCCAGCAACCACTCGAGCGCCATGCCATCCACCAGGGGGGACAGCCGTTCCCGTACCTGGGCATGGTAAGCGTCAAGCCAAGCGAGCTCTGCCGCATCCAACATGGCCGCATCAATGCAACGCATATCGATGGGACATAGGGTGAGGGTTTCAAAGTGCAGAAAGTCACCGAATTCCGTGGTGCTGTGGGGCTGTGCCAACAGCAAGTTCTCGATGCGTATGCCCCAGCGCCCCGGGCGATACAGCCCCGGTTCATTGGATGTGATCATGCCGGCCGCCATAAGGGCATGCGGGTTGGCGGTGGCACGCCATGAAATCGACTGTGGGCCTTCATGAACATTCATGAAATAACCCACCCCATGACCGGTGCCGTGCCCATAGTCAGCCCCCAGACCCCAAATAGGCCCGCGCGCAAGAGCATCCAGCGCATAGGCCGGCAGCGCATCAGGGAAAATCGCCCTGGACAAGGCAATCATGCCCTTGAGCACCGCCGTGTAATCACGCTTCTCTTCAGCGGTAACCACCCCTACAGGCACCACGCGGGTGATGTCGGTTGTCCCGCCCAGATACTGCCCGCCTGAATCAATGAGCAGCAGGCCATCGCCGTTTATCACTGCATGCGCAGCCTGGGTCGCATGATAGTGCGGCATCGCGCCATTGGCCTGCCACGCGGCGATCGTGCTGAAACTCGGTGACACGAAGCCAGGCCGCCGTGCGCGGGCCGCCGTGATGCGTTCGTCTATGGTCAGTTCGGTAATGTGTTCTTGCCCGACGGCAGCTTCGAACCAGGCGAAGAACTCGCACAAAGCCGCGCCGTCCTGTTCCATGGTCTGGCGCACATTGACAATTTCAGCCTCGTTCTTGCGCGACTTGAGCAGATGAACCGGGTTGATGCCTTCGACCTTGTCGACGTAGGCCGCCGAATCAAGCAAGCCTACTGTAGCCCGCGCCGGGTCGATGAGCAGCCGCTCGCCTTCCGGCAGGCAGGCCAGCGCCGCCGCAATATCCTCGTAAGGCTCAATGGCAATGCCGTCGGCTGCCAGTTCTGTGCGCAGGGCTGCGGGCAACTTGGCGGCATCGACAAATAGCCGCACGGTTTCACACCCCACCAGGGCATGAGCCAGGAAAACAGGATTGTAGGGAATGTCATTGCCACGCAGATTGAACATCCAGGCAATGTCGTCCAGCGCCGAAACCAAATGCCACTGAGCGTCATGCCGCCGCATGGCTGCACGCACCGCTTCGAGGTTGCCCTGGCGGCTGCGACAGGACCAGGGCGCAGTATGCGCCGTGATCGTGCCCGCTGGTAGCGCCGGTCGCTCGGGCCAGATCAGGCCAAGCAGATCACGCCCGATATCCAGACGCAAGCCGGCTTCCTGGCAGGCATCCCGCCACTGACGCCAGCTTTGTCGGGACAACACCTGGCCATCTATGGCCAGCGTTGCGCCCCGCGGCAGGCGGGCAGCGGCCCAATCATACGGAGATGGGGTGTCTGCCAGCCCGGCACGCATGGTTTGAATGCCGGTATCCGCCAGTTCGTTATCGGCCTGTTCCCAGTAACGGCTGTCCGTCCACAAGCCTGCGAAATCCTGGCTTACCACCAGAGTCCCGGCTGAACCCGTGAAACCCGACAGCCATTCCCGCCCCTGCCAGCGTTCCGGAAGGTATTCCGACAGATGCGGATCGGAGGTGGGCACTACGCAGGCACCCACGCCCAGTTCCTTCATGATGCGACGCAGCGCTGTCAGGCGCTGATCAACGGCAATCGACATGTTCAGGCGGCTACCGCAGAAACATCCAGTTTGCCTGCCGTCTTGGCGACGACTTCGTCGACGGTCACGCCTTCAGCCAGTTCTACCAGCTTGAAGCCGTCATCAGTGACATCGAGCACGCACAGGTCGGTAATGATGCGATCAACCACACCCACCCCTGTGAGCGGCAATGTGCACTCGGACAGCAGCTTGAGATCTTCGGTGCCGTCTTTTTTACGTGCAACGTGATCCATAAGCACGACCACACGGCCAACGCCGGCGACCAGGTCCATGGCACCGCCCATGCCCTTGACCATTTTGCCTGGGATCATCCAGTTGGCCAGATCGCCCTTTTCAGAAACTTGCATGGCGCCCAGAATGGCCAGATTGATCTTGCCGCCCCTGATCATGGCAAAAGAATCTGCCGAAGAAAAGATGGACGAACCCGGCAAAGTGGTTACCGTCTGTTTGCCCGCATTGATGAGGTCGGCATCGACTTCGTCTTCGGTGGGAAAGGGCCCGATGCCCAGCAAGCCGTTTTCAGATTGCAGCCATACTTCAATACCCGCAGGCACATAGTTGGCCACCAGTGTGGGCATGCCTATGCCCAGATTCACATAAAAGCCGTCCTGCAGTTCGCGCGCTGCGCGTGCAGCCATTTGATCTCGTGTCCAGGCCATGTTCAAGCTCCTTGTACGTTACGAACGGTGCGCTGCTCGATGCGCTTTTCGGGGTTTGCGTTCACCACGATGCGATGCACGTAGATGCCGGGCAAAT
>JBAYOJ010000070.1:0-9745 GCA_041678385.1 Burkholderiaceae bacterium
ATCCCTGGGAACTTATCTGCCGATCTGGCTGGCGGTGTTGCTGATGGCGGTCGAAGGGGGAATGGCCTGGCGCCGGGAGGCGTTGGAGACCCGAAGCCATCGGAAAACAAGAAGGATTGGGTGAAGCCAGCCGAGAATGAGCCGGAGTGCTTCGTGGGCAGCTGGGCGGGCCGGCTTGGCGGCCCACCATCCAGTTTTAGTCGCGGTCGCCGCCGAAGATGCCCAGCAGCATGAGCAGGTTGGCGAAAATGTTGTAAAGATCCAGATAAACGGCCAGCGTGGCAGATATGTAGTTGGTTTCACCGCCATTGATGATGCGTTGCAGGTCGACCAGCAGCAATGCTGAAAAAATGCCGATGGCCATCACCGACACGGTCAGCATGAGCGCGGGCAGTTGCAGGAAGATATTGGCCAAAGAGGCCACGATCAAAATCACCACGCCAATGAACAGGAACTTCTGCATGCCGGAGAAGTCGCGTTTGGTGGTGGAAGCCACACTGGCCATGGCGCCGAATACGGCGGCCGTGCCGCCGAAAGCCAGCATGATGAGCTGAGCGCCATTGCCCATGCCCAGCACAAAGCCCAGCAGACGAGAAAGCATCAGGCCCATGAAGAAGGTGAAGGCCAGCAACAGCGCTACGCCCAGTGAACTGTTCTTGTTGCGTTCTATGGCAAACATCAGGCCAAAGGCGCCAATCAGAAAGACGATGGCTGACATGCCGGGGCTGGCGCCCATGATCTGGTTGAAACCGGTGCTCAAACCCACCATGGCGCCGAGCACTGTCGGAACCATGGACAGCGCCAGCAGCCAGTAGGTATTGCGCAACACCTTGTTGCGGGCAGCTGGGGTGATCGAGCCGTAGCCGGTTTGCCCCGATAGGGGTTGACGGAAGTCGTTCATGTTTCGAACCTCTGTTGGAATGGAAATGCGCAATTGCGCACCATGAGAAGGAGCTTAACTTACAGCAAGCTGAAGTATCAAGGGGTTCACGCACGGAATGCTCAAGAACCGGAGATATCGAAGGCGCGAAGCTCCAAGCCGGTTTCCTGATAGGTTCGCCAGCGCTGCCGGGCCGCCGCCTTGTCATCAGGGTGGTGAGACACGATTTCCAGGATGCGAAGATAGTGATTTGCGTCCGGCGGGCATTCGGTATCCAGGTTCAGCAGCCAGACACCCGCAGCAGCTAGTGCCCGCCCAGGGGCATCAGCTGTCAGCAGGACAGGAGTGCGGTCAGCCAGGGGGTCATTGAGCGCAACGTGCGGCACGAAGGCCGTGGCGTCAAACTGCCATAGTAGGCGGTCGAACTTGGCCAAGCGTGCCGGATTGCGGGTGTAGACAAGCAGCCGCCGGCCAGCGCCCACCTGTTTGCGGGTGACTTCGCACGCTTTAAGCAGCCGGTCGGCTGCACCAAAGGCGAAATCCACCCGCGTGACCGAATGTGCCGGCCGGGTAGCCGGCCCAGTACCGCCGCCGGACAAGGGGCCAGAGCCAGAAAGGGTCTGCCTGGCCCCGTCTGTGTTCTGGTGGTCGTGATGGGTGGCGGGCTGAATGGTCATCCTTCCGAACGGCTGAGCAGGAACTGGGTGAGCATCGGTACGGGGCGGCCTGTGGCGCCTTTTTCCTTGCCGCTTTTCCAGGCGGTGCCGGCAATATCCAGATGTGCCCACCGATAGGCGGACGTATAACGCGACAAGAAGCAGGCAGCTGTGACGGAGCCTGCAGGCATACCGCCGATATTCGCCATGTCGGCGAACTTTGAGCGCAGCTGCTCTTGATAGGCATCATCCAGTGGCATGCGCCATGCGGTATCGCCCGCTTCGCGGCCGGCAGACAGCAGGTCATTGGCCAGTTCGTCGTCCTTGCTGAACAGCCCGGAGTTCACATGGCCCAGTGCCACCACGCAGGCGCCGGTCAGGGTGGCAATGTCGATCACCGCTTCTGGCTTGAAGCGTTCCGCATAGGTGAGGGCGTCGCAAAGCACCAGACGGCCTTCCGCATCGGTATTGAGGATTTCGATGGTCTGGCCCGACATGCTGGTGACAACGTCGCCTGGTTTGTTGGCGCGTGCGCTGGGCATGTTCTCGCACGAGGCGACGAGCCCGACCACTTCGCGGTCGAGGTCGAGTTCTGCCACCGCGCGCAGGGTGCCGAGCACGCTGGCCGCGCCACACATGTCGTATTTCATTTCGTCCATGTTGGCGGCGGGCTTGATGGAAATGCCACCAGAGTCGAATGTAAGACCCTTGCCGACCAGCACGAGTGGCGCCTTGCCTTTATCCTTTTTGGCGGCCGCGGGTACATGACGCAGAACGATGAAGACGGGGGGTTCGTCGGAACCCTTGGCGACCGACAGAAACGACCCCATGCCCTCGGCTTCGATTTGCTTACGGTTGAGTACTTCAACCTTCAGAGACTTGAATTCCTTGCCGAGCTTCTTGGCGGTTTCACCCAGGTACGTGGGGGTGCAGATGTTGGGCGGCAGATCGCCGAGCAAGCGAGCCAGGTTTACGCCGTTGCCGATTGCCGAGCCTTCTTTAAGCCCTTCTTGTGCTTCAGCAGCCTTGGCCCGCGTCGTCCAGACTAATATCTTCTTGAGGCGCAGAGCGGGTTCGCGATCTTTGGTGACAGTCGCTTCGTAGCGGTAGCTGGCGCGCAGAGCGGCTACTGCGAGTGCCCTGCTGCGCGAGCGCAGCGTGGTGCCTTCGCACTCAAGGTCAGACAGGGTCGACACACCATCACTGACATTGAGGCTGACGCAGGCTGACGCAAAAGACTGTTCGGCGCGTGCATGAGTGGTGGCGGAGTATTCCTGCTGTTTGCCCAGGCCGACTACAATCACGCGTTCTGCCTTCACGCCGGAAAGATTGCGAAGTACCAGGTGGGAACCCGCCTTGCCCTTGAATTCCGTCTTCAGTATGGCGCGGATGGCGCCTTCGCTGGCGCGGTCGATGACCTCTGCCGCAGCAGTAAGGACGCCATCGGCAAATACGCCGACGCCCAGCGCGGCAGAACGCAGCTGTTGCAGGGCTGCGGTGGTCTGTGTGCTAAATTCCATTCAGATTTCCCCGTGATGATCTAGGATGCCGACGATTATCCCGCAAATTTCACTATGTCACTATTCAAGCGTTCAGTCGTCTCCGAAATCATGAGCCATGCGGGGGTGGTGGTATCCACTCTGTTGGTCGTCTGGCTCAGTGTTCTGCTGGTGCGTTTGCTGGGTGAAGCAGCCAACGGCTCCATCGGTGCCGACGTCGTTGTTGGGCTGGCCACGTTTTCCAGTATCACGGCCTTGCCGGTGATATTGTCGGTTTCGCTGTTTATTGCGGTGCTTACCACCATTACACGGAATTTCCGGGAGTCTGAAATGGTGGTCTGGTTTGCCAGCGGGCTTTCATTGCGCGACTGGATCGGGCCAGTGTTGCGGGTGGCTATCCCCTTTGCCTTGGCCATCAGCATGCTGACGCTCATGGCTTCACCTTGGGCTTATCGGCAGATCAGCGAATATCGCCAGCGCTACGAGCAAAGGTCGGACCTGTCCAAGGTGGCGGCGGGACAATTCATTGAAACCAGCGGCGGCGAGCGCGTTTTTTTCACCGAAGAGCCGGATGAACCCGATGAAGAGATGGGCAATATCATAGCCCGCGTCATCGATAATGAATGGCTGAGCCTGATCACGGCTGAAAGCGCGCGCATTCAGGAAGAACCCAATGGCGACCGTTTTCTCGTGCTCAGGGATGGCCATCGCTACGATCTGCAACCGGGTAAACCGGTGTTCAGATTGGTCGATTTTGATCGGTACGGGGTCCGTCTCGAGAGCGATGCCGAGCAAAGCGCCCCCGAAGCCGTACGCGCGCGGGCCGAACAGGAAATCAAGGCCAGGCCGACCCTCGCCTTGTTGACTGATGGTACCGACGTTGCCCATTCCCAGATCATGTGGCGGCTGGCACTGCCGCTGGCTGCCTTGAATCTGGCGCTGTTGGCCATTCCGCTGGGCGCGGTGAACCCCCGCCTGGGGCGCTCTGGCGATATTCTGATTGCCGGTCTTGTCGGCCTGCTTTACATGAATCTCATTAACCTGTCACGCGGCTGGATTGCGCATGGGCGGCTGGATTTTTACCTGGGCGTATGGCTGGTTCACGCCGTGTTTACCGCTATGATGATTTACATGATGTGGAGCAAGCTCAGGGTGAAGGCGCCGCGCAAATCCCGTCGGCGGGCACGCAGCTCAAGCTGAGTTTCAAGGTGGCTGCGGCCTATGTGCAAACAGAAACAATGAATTTGCCCGCCACGGTCTGGCAATAAGTTTTCCAGGCAACTACACTCGTTTGAAGATTGCAGTATTTGGCTGGTCGCAGCCGGGAAGCCGTACAGAGGGCTGCCCGTGCAGTCCATATGCCCGCTGGTGAAGAAGGACGATGGCCAGCCGCCTTCACGGCAAATTAAAATGACAGGAGATAGTAATGAGTGCAGTACCCCAGCAGAATGAAGTGCCACGTATCCCGCTGTTGATTGATGGCAAGCTGGTTCAGTCGCAGACCACCGAATGGCGTGATGTCGTTAATCCGGCAACCCAGGAAGTCGTTGCACAAGTGCCTTTCTGCACTCGCGAAGAACTGGACTTGGCCGTCAGTAGTGCCAAGCAAGCCTTTCAGACCTGGCGCAATACCAGTCAGGGCGCGCGCATGCGCATCATGCTGAACCTGCAGAAACTGGTGCGCGACAATACTGAAGCGCTTGCCAAGGCGATCACACTCGAGCACGGCAAGACCCTGCCCGACGCAGAAGGCGAAGTCGGACGAGGCCTCGAAGTCATTGAGCATGCCTGCTCCATTGCCAGCCTGCAGCTGGGCGAATACGCCGAGAATGCAGGGACGGGCATCGACGTTTACACGCTGGTCCAGCCTCTGGGCGTGTGCGCCGGTATCACGGCCTTCAACTTCCCTGTGATGCTGCCCGCTTTCATGTTCCCGATAGCAGTGTCTGCGGGGAATACCTTTGTACTTAAACCGTCTGAACAAGACCCCAGTTCCACCCTGATGCTGGCCCAATTGGCTCTGGAAGCCGGTCTGCCTCCCGGCGTGCTGAACGTGGTGCACGGGGGGCCTGATATTGCCAATGGCTTATGTGAACACCCTGACATCAAGGCGGTATCGTTTATTGGATCGACCCGAGTGGGTACCGAGATCTATCGCCGCTCGTCCGAGCATGGCAAGCGCTGCCAGGCCATGATGGGGGCCAAGAACCACTGCGTGATCCTGCCTGATGCAGATCGCGAGGTGGCGCTCAATCAACTGGTGGGTGCAGCGTTCGGTGCGGCAGGACAGCGCTGCATGGCCGCATCGGTGGCGGTGTTTGTCGGCGAAAGCCGCGACTGGATTCCCGATTTCGTAGAAAGGGCAAAGAAGCTCAAGGTGAATGCAGGTACCGACCGTGAAGCGGATCTTGGCCCGCTGGTTTCACCGGGCGCGCTCAAGCGGGTCGAAGGCTTGATTCAGCAAGGGGTCGACGAAGGCGCTGAATTGCTGCTGGATGGCCGGGGCTTGACCGTCAGCGGCTACGAGAACGGCAACTTTATCGGCCCGACGGTTTTTTCGGGTGTGAAGGCCGACATGGTCATCTACCAGGAAGAAATCTTCGGGCCGGTGCTTTGTATTGTCGCTGCGGACACGCTCGACGACGCCATAGAGTTTATCAACAACAATCCCAATGGGAATGGTGTTGCTCTCTTCACGCAGGATGGCGGCAACGCCCGCTATTTCCAGAACAGGATCGATGTGGGGCAGGTTGGCATCAATATCCCGATCCCGGTCCCGGTTGCCTGGTTCAGCTTCACGGGTTCACGTGCTTCCAAGCTGGGTGACCTTGGCCCCAATGGCAAGCAGGCCGTACACTTCTGGACACAGACCAAGACCGTGACCGCGCGTTGGTCTGCCCATGCCCAAGGGGTGAATACCACGATTTCCATGAAGTAAGCTTATTACTTTTAATAATAATAAATTAGATCGTTATTCCATATAATAGCCTCCTCAAAGAGGCTATTTTTTATGAATCTTCAACAATTTCGCTTCGTACGCGAGACCATACGGCGCAACTTCAATCTGACCGAGGCCGCTCGCAGCCTGTATACGTCACAACCCGGCGTTTCCAAAGCCATCATCGAGTTTGAAGATGAGCTGGGTGTGAAGATCTTCGAGCGCCACGGTAAACGTATCAAGGGCCTGACCAAGCCAGGCCATGCTGTTGCCAAGGTGATCGAACGCATTATGCGCGAAGTGGACAACCTCAAAAGGGTCAGCGATGAGTTCGCCCGCCAGGACGAGGGCAGCCTGAGCATAGGCTGTACGCACACGCAGGCCCGTTATCTTTTGCCGCGCGTGATCCCAGCATTTCGCGAACGCTTTCCCAAGGTGCGCTTGCAACTTGCTGAAGGGGACCCGTCCACATTGGCCCGCATGGTGCTGCATGAGCAGGTGGATATGGCCATTGCAACCGAAACCCTGGCCCGGACGCCGGGGTTGGTAACGCTACCTGTATACGAATGGGAGCACACTATCGTGATTCGGCCCGACCATCCGCTGGCGGAGCTCAGATCCAGTGCGGCGCGCGCAATTTCGCTGGAGCAAGTAGCGGAATATCCCATCGTTACTTACGATCGGGCCTTCTCTGGCCGGGCTTCCATCGATGCGGTGTTCGCCCAACAGGGCATCAAACCCGATATCGTGCTCGAAGCGATTGACGCCGACGTTATCAAGACCTATGTGGACGTTGGGCTGGGAATAGGCATTATCGCCGGCATTGCGTTCGACCCACGACGTGACAAGGGTCTGGTGGGGCTGCCGGCAGGCCATCTGTTTGGCACCCATACAGCCCGTGTGGCGGTCAAGTCGGGGGTCTTCCTGCGCGATTACGTCTATGTTCTGATTGAAATGCTGGCCCCCAGCCTGACGCGCGACGTCGTTCTTGAGGCTGTTGAACACACCCCCGTGTCCGAACCCCAGACGACAGTGTCCGCGCCCGCCGCGTGAGGGAAGCTCAGGATCGTGGCGCTAAGGAAGAGGTGTTCTGACTTTTTGCTTACAAACTTTGATTGACGTCGCAAATAAGAATTATTATCATTAAATAACGATCATTGTTTGGAGCCATCATGTCTCAGTTCGTCAGTGCCGTCGTTGTCGGAGCAGATCGTTTGGGTAATATTCCCGACGTTCTTAAAGGCCACAATATCGCTATCATGCAGCACATCAGCGGGCGAGATCCTTCGCATCAGAAGAAAACCTTGCAGCTACCCTCTGGCACCCAATTGCTTATTCTATTGACTGATTTTCTAGGCCACAATGTCATGAAGACGTTCCGCGCTGCGGCCCAACGTTCAGGGGTGCGCGTGCTAGCCTGCCGCCGCTCGGTCTGCAGCATGAAGCAGGCATTGGCTCAGTGTGGGTACTGCGTAGCGGCTTGTCCCCGCGCTTGCGGTCGCAAGCAATAGCCACATAATCAGACAGGATTCAGCCTGAAGCTGTGCCCCGGTGGCCGTCTTGCGGCATTCCGGGGTGTTTTTTTAGTTGGAAGCGACCTTCTGTACGCTTCGGGCAGTCTTGTTCTGGCCCGAGCTGGATGCAAGGCGGCGCGCGCCGTTATAGCGTTTCTTCCAGTAGCCTATGGTCATGTCTTCGACACGGACTTTGGAGCCTGTGCTGGGGGCGTGGACGAACTTGTTATCGCCCAGATAGATACCTACGTGTGAGAAACGCTGGCCGCGAGTGTTGAAGAACACCAGGTCGCCGCGTTCAAGCTGATTGCGTTTGATCGATTCCCCCAGGCGGGCCATTTCAGCCGATCGCCGTGGGAGCTTCAGACCCAATGATTTTTCGGCCGCATAGCGCACCAGACCACTGCAATCGAAACCACTGCTGGGGGTATCGCCGCCGAAGCGGTAGTTGATGCCCAGATAATTAAGTGCGGTCGAGGCGAGATTGCGGGGTGGGGTGGCGGGGCGGCTGACTTTGTCTTGAGCGGCAAGATAGGCGCCCAGAGGGTCGGAACGAACGTTGGCGAGATATTGACTGCGAAGACTGCGGTCAACCATCCTTAGGGAATCGGGGCCGGCGAGCTGATAGGATTCCTGGGTGGCACACCCCGCCAATACCACGCAGGCTGCCGTGACCAATAAACGAAGGTGGCGGGGCCCAAGAGTGAATTTCGGAGTATCGTTTTTCCAGTGGTGTGGCGGTTGAGCAGACATTGGATACCAAAGAAAAAACCCGTAACGGGTGGGGTACACGCCCGGGGTACACACCCAATCTGGGCCCGATTTGGCAGCATCGCCATCGAATTAGCTGGGAAGTTTACCCCAACCCGGAAGTAGCGGTAAAGTGGCGCTGTGCCTGATTCCGCCTCTGCGCTCAGTTTCAGAGTGCGGCGGGCCGTGCCATTTAACGGCATTTGTAAACTAATCAAGGAGTCTCATGAACACCAAACCCATGCTTGCGGCCAACGATGTACAGGCCGTTCTCGATGCCGCGCGCCGTCATGCCGAGCAGAATCAATGGGCGGTCACCATCGCCGTGGCTGATGATGGCGGGCATTTGCTCGGCCTGCTGAGGCTGGATGCGGCTGCTCCGATTTCGGCACATATCGCTCCGGCGAAGGCACGTACGGCAGCGATCGGTCGTCGGGAATCCAAGGGTTTCGAAGAAATGATCAACCAGGGCCGCTATGCCTTTCTGTCTGCGCCCGGGGTTGATGGCATGCTCGAAGGGGGCGTCCCCATTGTCCACGACGGGCACGTGATCGGAGCCGTGGGTGTTTCGGGCGTGAAAGCCGACCAGGACGCACAGATCGCGCGTGCTGGCATCGCCGCCTTGCAACCATGATGCCGGCCGGGTCGCAGCATGCGTCCCGGCTGGGTGCTGCCCTGAACCCCGGGGTGTCCAGGCGTGAGCTGTGGGCATGGGCAATGTATGACTTTGCCAACTCGGGGTACACCACCGTGGTGCTCACCACGGTGTTCAGCGCGTATTTTGTCGGTGTGGTGGCGGCGGGGCGAGACTGGGGCACACTGGCCTTCACCAGTGCGCTATCCCTGTCGTATCTGATCGTCATGCTCACCATGCCGGCGCTGGGCGCCCGGGCTGACGCGCGGGCGCGCCGGCGCCGTTTTCTCTTCATCAGTACGGCGGGCTGCGTTGGCGGTACTGCCATGCTGGCATTGGCCGGTCCCAACGATATCGCTATCGGTTTGTTTGCTCTGGCGCTTTCCAATTATTGTTATTGCGTGGGCGAATCGCTGATCGCCGCCTTTCTGCCAGAGATCGCCAAGCAGGAAGCGCTGGGCCGCGTATCGGGTTGGGGCTGGAGCTTTGGTTATCTGGGCGGAATGCTGGCCCTGGGCATTTCCTTGGCCATCGCCAGCGGGGCGGAAGCGCGCGGTTTACCTGCCCAGGCGTACGTGCCATCTATTATGCTGTTGACAGCCGTCATCTTTGCGGTGGCAGCGGTGCCTTCCTTCCTGTTCCTGCGCGAGCGTTCCGTCGCCAGCCACCGGCCGGCGGAAGGCCTTTGGGAGCGTCTGCATAATGCCTGGCAGGATGCCAGCACGAATTTTCCTGATTTCCGGCGTCTGCTGCTGTGTGGCGCCTTCTACCAGGCCGGTATTGCCGTGGTTGTCACCTTGGCGGCGGTGTATGCCTCTGAAGCCATGGGCTTCACGATGGCACAGACCATGTTGCTGGTATTCACCGTGAACAT
>JBAYOJ010000071.1:0-9666 GCA_041678385.1 Burkholderiaceae bacterium
GCCGACTCCAGTTTTGCCATTTCCTCTGGCGTGAAACCGGCTGTGCGGAATTGTTCCAGCATGGCTTGCTGCTGTTTGGCCGCGTCGCCGTTAGCACCGTTGAGAATGGCAACGTGCTGGTCATAACGCTCAAGAAACTCGGGCTGTTCGGTGGAAATGAAGGCCATGGCATCGCGCGTCATCGCCTGGGTCAGGCCTTTGTATTCGGTGGCCAGCCGAGTGCTGTCGTAGCGGCTCTGCTCAATACGCCGCAGGTTGTCCACGCTGCCGCTGAGGTTGATGACGGCGGTGACGACCATGGCGGAAAGCAAGCCAAGTATCACCAGGAAAACAATGAAACCCTTCTTGAGGGTAAGGTTCTTTTGCATGAGTTCGCATCCGGGAAGGCTCCGGGAACAAGAAAGGAGCCCGTGTGCGATTATGGTGTCCAGGCATTACATCAACGTGACGGCATGTGGCAGACTGGCAGGCATTGCGAGGCCGAAACCATGTAATGAGCGGCCCAGTGTCGATTTCAGAATCAGGTTTTTCAAGACGAGATTATGCGTTTCATTCATGCTGCGGACATCCATCTGGACAGCCCTCTGCGAGGTCTGGCATCCAGCGAAGACATGCCCATCGATACCCTGCGTGGCGCTTCCCGGGCGGCTTTCACCCGCTTGGTCGAAGAAGCGCTTGCGCTGGAAGTCGACTTCATGGTGATTGCCGGGGATCTGTATGACGGTGACTGGAAGGATCACAACACAGGCATCTACTTTGCACGCCAGATGGGGCGCTTGCACCAGGCCGGCATTCCCGTCTATGTGTTGCACGGCAATCATGATGCGGAAAGCGTCATGACCCGCAGGCTGCTGCTACCGGGCAATGTGCAGGTGTTTCGGGCAAACAAGCCTTCTACCTTCCTACTTGAAGAGCACAAGGTCGCCTTGCATGGACGCAGCTTTCCTCAAGCAGCCGTCACCGAAAATCTGGCAACGGAGTATCCCGACCCGCTGGCAGGCTATTTCAATATCGGGGTTTTGCACACGGCCCTGGAAGGCAATGCCGAACATGCCACTTACGCCCCTTGCAGCCTGGAGCAACTGCAGGCCCGGGGCTATCAATATTGGGCGTTGGGGCATGTGCATGAATTTCGAATTTTCCCTGGTCCGGTGCCCGTGGTGTTTCCTGGCAATCTGCAGGGCCGTCATATACGTGAGCAAGGGCCCAAAGGCGCGGTGCTGGTCCACTGCAGGGATGGCGCGGTGGAATCCATAGAGCGCCTGGACGTCGACGTGTTGCGCTGGCATGGCCTGACGATCAATGTATCCGCATGCCTTACGCGTTCTGAGGTACTGTCGAAAATACGCCATGAGCTGGAGCAAGTGCTGCAGGTTCAAGCGGCAGAAAAACCCTGTGTCCTGAGACTGCATGTTGAGGGCGAAACCCCGCTGCATGGCGAGCTTGTCGACATGCAGGTGCAGTTGCGGGCCGACGTGCTTGCCATCCTGGCCGCCATGGCCGGCGAGCGCCTATGGCTGGAGAAACTGCGTATCAGTACGCGGCCACCGCAACGCCCTCAAGACAGCAGGGTCGATGCCGAGGACCTCGCAGCGTTGCTGGCCGAAGCGGCCGACGATCCCGATTTTCAAGCAGAGGTCCGCGACGGCTTGCGGCAGTTATTGGATCGTGCGCCCTATGAATTGGGGGATCAGCTTCCCATGTTCGCGGATTTGCGCGATGGCAGACTGGAAACACTGGTGGAAACCGCTGGGGCTGCGGTGCTTGACCGGCTTGAGCGGGAGGCCTGAGGCATGCGTTTCGAAACCATAGGTCTGGCCCGTTACGGCCACTTTTCAGGCCAGAATTTAAACTTCCCCCGGCAGGGCTGCGATTTTCATTTGATCGTGGGCCGCAATGAGGCTGGCAAGTCCACGTTGCGGCAGGCCTTTCATGACCTGCTTTTCGGTATTCCTATGAGTACGGCCATGAGTTTTCTTCATCCTGGCACCGAACTGGAGCTGGCAGCGACACTTTCCGGCAGTCAGGGCGAACTGGCATTCGGGCGCCGGCGGCGGCGTAACGGTGGCCTGATCGACGCAGCCGGCGAACCTCTGTCTCCGGACGCGCTACGGGTCTGGCTGGGTGATGTGAGCGAAACTTTTTACGAACGTATGTTCGGGCTAGACCACCGGCGTCTGGAACAGGGCAGCCGCGCTATGTTGCAGGCAGGCGATAACGTCGATTCCGTCCTTTTCCAGGCTGCATCGGGCGTGTCGGCACTGAACACGGTCCTGGAATCCTTGCGACAAGAGGCAGCGGCATTATGGGCACCGCGTCGGAGTAGGGATCGTGCCTGGTATGTTGCAGCGGATCGCCTGGCGGAAGCTGATGCGGCGCTCAAGAGTGCCACCGTGCGCCCGACAGCATGGGCGGATGCGCAGCGTGAAAGCAGGCTGCAGGATGAAGCTTTTGCTCAGGCCCAGGCCGAGCACGCCCGCCTGGTAGCTCAGGTGCACGCTGTGGAACGTCTGCGGCGCATTGGGCCTTTGCTGGCCCAGATACGCAATCTCGAAGCCGTGCTTGACGAGGCCGGGCCGACCGAGCTGGCCGGCATGAAGTTGTTGTCGCACGAAAGTGACATCCTCCGTTTGAAGGATACTCAGCTGCGTCTTGCCGATTACAAGGCTGATATCGAACGCAACGTTTCACGCACTGACTTATTGCAGGCTCAGCTTAGCCAAGTGCGGCGCCAACTGGGCTGGCAAGTACCTACCAGCCAACAGCAAGGGTGGGAAATCCTGCTCAGCCAATTGCCGTCCCTACCCCTGCGACAGGAAGTGGCCCATTTGCTGCGTGAAGGCCGTGATACCCGCTCGCAATGTGACGCGGCGGCGCGCGCGCTGGATGAACGCAAGGCGGAACTGGCCCGTTTGCGTGGTGAGATCAATGTGCTGCCCGCGCGGACAGTGGGCCAAGCCTTGCGTAGAGCACTGGAAGCCGCGGCGACGGCTGGCAATATCGAACCCATGATCGACGCTGCGCGTCGCAATACTGATCGGGAAGGGGCATTACTGCAGCATCGTCTGAATGCTCTCGCGCAACCTGGTGTCGTGCTTCCTGCCGATGCCGAGACGGCAGTGGCATGGTTGACGAAAATGACGCCTTGGCAAAGCCAGGCCTTGACAGAGCGCGTACAGCGACGGCAGCAGCTTCAGGCTGACATCGATGCCCTGGATAAACGCGTCCGGGAAGCCGGCCTTGAGCTGCAGGCTGCCGAACTGGAGCTTGAACAATTTCGTCGTTCCCGACAAGCAGTCTCTCGCGATGACATCATGGCCGCCCGCAGTGAACGCGATCGGCTCTGGCAAGCCATGGTTCAAGGCTCAGTATCGCTGGCAACCGAGACGGAACGTTTTGGGGTTCTGCTGCGGCACGCAGATACGTTGGCTGATTTGCATTTGCAGGCTGTAGGCGATGCAGCACGCCTGCAATCTTTGCAGCACGAAGTCGAACGACGTACTGCCGCGCTGGAGGGGCTGCAGGTATCCCGGTTGGCCACGCTTGAGTCTATGCGCGCCAGCGATGAAGAATGGCTGCAGTCTTGCCAACAGCGTCATCTACCTGCCTTGTTGCCGTCCGATCTGCAAGGTTGGCTGGCCCATCGGGAAGCCGCGCTGCTGGCACATGAACGGCTGCAGGCCACCCTTAGTGAAACTGCGGCGCTGAAACAACGTCATGGTGCCGTGCTTTCCAACCTGGTTGCAGCGCTTGAAGCCGAAGGGCAAGGTAGTGATGGCGGGGCGACCGACGCCGGCCAGCAATGTGCAGGGCTCACCCTGACAAGCGCTCAGGAGCTCGGGCGTTCCCTGATGGAACGTGCCGGGCATACAGAAGCACGCCGTCAGGCGCTGGCAGAACAAAGCGCCCGCATCGAGTTGTTGCTGCCTGGTCTGGAAAAGCAAGCGCAGCAACATGCCGCAGATCTGACCGCCTGGCGTGAGCGTTGGCAGGACGCCCTGCGGCGCGCGGGCCTGCCCACAGACTCGGAAGCCGCTTTTGTTGAAGCTGCGCTGGCTTTGCTGGCCGATGCGGATGAGCTGGCGGGCCAGCTGCGGGAAGGCCATGCTCAACGCACCCGGATGGAAACGGAGCTGGAACGGTTCGGGCAAGCAGCGCAGGAACTGGCTTTACGGCTGAAGGATGCCGACTTTGACCTTGGTGCTGCGGATGAGCATTTGCGTCGTTGGGTATTGATGCTGGAGCATGCCCAGGCCGCCGAGCGTATGCGCGACGAAACGCAACAACGCCTGAGAGAGCTCAACGAGCGTCTTTTACAGGAAGGGGAAGGGCGCTCGCGAGCGGATATCGAAGCCGAGCTGGCATCCGTCGATGTGGATGCTCTGGCCGGTCAGGCGGAAGCTTTGCGTGCGGCGCTGCAGCATGCTGCCTCAGCCAGCAGCGAGCTGGCGGTTGAATGCGAAAAGGCGCGCAGGGCGCTGGAAGCCATTTCAGGTGATGATGCTGCCGCGCAAGCGGCGGCACGGCGCCAGGAAGCACTGGCGGATATGGCGGATGTGGCTGAACGCTATGTGCAACTGTATGTGCAGCACCGATTATTGGAACGTGTCACGGAACGATACCGTGAACGGCGGCAAGGGCCTTTGCTGCGGCGGGCCGGTGACATGTTTTCCGACCTGACTTTAGGAGCCTATGCCGGGCTGGAAATCGACCATATCGCCATGAGTGATGGCCGGGGCCAAACTGGGCGACCTTCCGCCCGGGCGGAACACGCCAATCCGGATGGGGCGGCAGTATTGCATGCGCGCCGTACCGATGGCGGCGTTGTACCGCTTGAAGGTCTGAGCGACGGCACACGCGACCAGCTTTATCTGGCTTTGCGTCTTGCCGCACTGGAACTCTATCTGGATCATGCCGAACCGCTGCCCTTTATTGCCGACGATCTTTTCGTCAATTATGACAATCAGCGGGCGGTTGCAGGCCTGCGCAAACTGGCGGCAGTAGCGCAGCGCACCCAGGTCATCTTCCTGACCCATCATGCCCATATGGTGGACTTGGCCCACGAAGCAATGCCGGGGCAGCTGCATGTGATAGAGCTATGAAATCAGGGCAATCATAATGCTTATCGAAACGAATGAGAGCACAGTGCATAACAGCAGGGCAGTGGAACAGCGGTCTTCCAAACCGTAGCGCATGCCAATGATGGGATAGATGCTCAGCAGCGGCGAAGCAGCGAACAACAAGCCGGCTTTACGCATGACCGGGTCCAATCCCGGGAACAGCATGAAGACCACGGCGGTAATGGCCGGATGCAGGATGAGCTTGGACAACGCAATGCCGCTGGCGTCCGCAACCATACCGGCGGGGCGCAGGCCATGCAGGTTGCCACCCACCGCGAACAGGCCGACCGGCGCCGCCGTCATGGCCAGCATGTCTATGGACTGTAGGGCGACATCAGGCAGCGGGATCTGAAAAACGGCCAGAAACAGGCCCACGGCTATGGTGATGAGCAGGGGATTGCGGCTCAGCCGTTTGAGTGTGGCAAACAGGTTGGCGAGGGCCCGTTGCCCGCCGTGGCCTGTGGCGGCGTCGGCAAGCGCCAGGGTGAGTGGATACATCAGCATGGTCTCGACCATGATGCTCATGGCGACGGCGCGCGAAGCCGGTTCGGTGCCCAGCACCACGGTGCATATCGATAAGCCGATGAACCCGGTATTGGCCGACGACATGCCCAGGCCCGCCAGGCTGCTTTCTGTGGCGCTGGCTCTACGCAGATAGCGGAATACCAGCGCGCCCATTGCAAACAGCAGTATGGAAGCCAGGGCATAGCCCATGAGGAAATCCATATCCAGCGATGCGCGCAGCGGTTTGTTGACCATGCCGCGCAGAATCATGGCCGGCAAGGCGATGGTGATCACGAACAGACCCATGCCGCGCGTGGTTTCGCGGCTGATCAGGCCAGTCATGACGGACAGGTAGCCCAAGCCGATGAGAATGAAGATGGGCGCAGTAGTGGAGAGGATCTGTAGCATGGGGAGTGATGGCGGGCGACGTCGAACAGTCGCTGGGTCGCATTGTACGTCGCGGCCTACGCTGGTTTTCTATATTTCTTACAGAAATAAGCATAGCGATAAAAATTGGTTGTTTGGCTATAACGACAGGAATAAAGTTGAGGTCTGGCTACGGGCCAGAGGCTATTTGAATCCTGTACGGATCCGCTCAATGAGATTCTCATTTCAGAACATCGACAAATCCTTTTCCAAGCTGCGCGTCATTGATGATTTCAATAGTGACGTCGATCATGGCGAGCTGGTGGCCCTGGTGGGGCCGTCGGGTTGCGGGAAATCCACACTGCTGCATATGGCGGCGGGCCTGGAACGCCCCAGCGGCGGCAGCGTGCTTGCGGATGGCAAGGCAATACGCGGCCCACATCCTGAACGCACCCTGATGTTTCAGGAAAACGCACTGTACCCCTGGCTGACGCTGGAACAAAACGTCGCATTGGCACTGGAATTTCAGCGCAGCAACAAGCGCAAGGCGCGTGAACTGGCGCGTGAATGGCTGGCCAAGGTGCAGCTGTCAGGCTTTGAGGAATATTTCCCGCAACAAGTGTCCGGGGGGATGCGGCAACGCGCGGCGTTGGCACGCGCCTTCATTTCACAGCCCAAGGCCTTGCTGCTGGACGAGCCTTTCGGCGCACTGGATGCGCTGACCCGTATGACCTTGCAGGACGCCTTGCGCGACCTCATTCGTGAAGCCGGGCCAACCGTACTCTTGGTCACCCACGACGTTGATGAAGCGCTGTTCCTCGCAGACCGCATTCTGGTCTTCAGCCAGCGGCCCGCCGTCGTGCTCAAGGAATTCAACCTCGCGCATCACGAAAAAACCCACGATCTTTCCGAATTTTCGCCCATGCGCCGCGAGATTCTTGGGCTACTGGGCATACGGGCCCACGCCGATACGGTGGCCCGTGATGATGCCGAGCCCGTTTCATTTACCTATACCTCCGAGGAAGTTGCAGCATGAAACTCACCCGTATGTTGATCCCTGCGCTGGCTGCCCTGGCCATGGCAGGGCAAGCCTTCGCAGCCCAAAAACTGCGCGTTGGATATCTGCGCGTCATGGACGACGCTCAGGCGATTGCTGCCTATGAAGGCGGTTTCTACAAAAAGCACGGCCTTGATGTCGAGCTGGTCGAGTTTTCTTCCGGTACCGATTTGATCAAGGCTATTGTGGGCGGCCAGCTCGACACCGGTGTCCTGGGTTTCACCAATGCCGCATCCTGGTCGTCGCGTGGCGCCGATCTTAAAGTGGTGGGTGGCGCCCAGCATGGCTTCCATGCCATCGTCGTGCGTGACGACGCCAATATCGAGTCTGTGGTCGATCTTAAAGGCAAGACGCTGGCCTCGCAGCGTGAGGGCAGCACGGCCGATACGGTGCTGCGCGGTGTGGTGCTGAAGAACGCTGGCCTGGCGCCCGAAGAAGTGAACGTGTTGGGGGTCAGCCCGCAGGTGGCGGTGCAGTCGCTGGTCGGCAACCGCGTTGAAGCCGCTTTCCTGTTCGAACCTCAGGCGCGTATCGCGCAATTGGTGGCGCCGGTCAAGCAGATCTACGAAATCGGGGAAGTCTGGCCTTTCCCCTGCATGGTGGTAATCACTTCGGGCAAGGTGCTTGAAGAGCGCAAAGATGCAGTCTGGAAGTCGCTTGACGCCCAACGCGACGCCATCGACTTGCTGCAGAAACAGCCCGATGAGGCGGCCAAGCTGATCGCATCCTACTTTATTGCCGAGCCCACGCTCAAGACACTGGATGGTCGCGAACTCCCCCGTGAAGAAGTAATCAGCGACGCCATCAAGAGCCAGACCTTCAGCCCCATTCTGACGCCCCAGGAAGTCGAGCGCATGCAGGAAATTGCAGACATCATGCAGGCCCAGGGTTCACTCAAGACGCGTGACGGTTCGCCTTTCGATGTGAGCCAGATCATCGATCTGGAATGGCAGGAAGAACGCAAACTGTGATTCTTGCGGTTTTCGATCCTGAGTTTTTGAGCCAGGGTCGGGCAGGGCAGTGAAATCCCATATTCGCCAAATTTGAACAAGGCGGCCGGGTGTCTACCGGCCGCCTTTACGGTTTTAAGGACTGAATGAGTACTCAGAAACAGCTTTCAGGGCCGCTCAGGAAAGCGGCCATGGTCGTCGCGGTGCTGGTCATCCTGCTGATATGGCAGGCGGCGGCCTGGACGCTGCCCGACTTCCTCATGCCGAACGTACCTTCCGTGATCGCGCGGCTCTGGGAAGACATACAGTCCGGCGCCTTTCGTGCCGCCCTTACGGGCAGCCTGACGCGTCTGGGCGCAGGCTACGGGTTTGCGCTGTTGTTTGGAATCGGTTTCGGGCTGGTCGGCGCTTTGTTGTTCTTCTTCAGGGAAGTGCTGAAATCCGCCATCATCATTTTGCAGTCCATCCCGTCCATTGCCTGGGTGCCGCTGTTCCTGATCATGATGGGTTTTGGCAATCTGCCCATCATTGTCGTGATTGCGCTGTCGGCCTTCTTTCCGGCCGCCTTGTCAGTCATGAATGCCACCGAGAACGTGCTGGCCGTACATGTGTCGGCCGCAAGAGTCATGGGGGCCAGCCGCTGGGACATGGTCCGTCGCGTCTACCTGCCGGCGGTCATGCCTGAATTGATCACTGGGGCACAGCTGGCATTCGGGAATGCCTGGCGTGCGCTGATTTCTGCGGAAATGCTGATCGGCTTCGGGCAGGGGCTGGGCCGGACGCTGGCCTATTCAGGTGAAACCGCCGATATGCTCGGCGTGATGTCCAATATCCTGACCATTGCCATCCTGGCAACCTTGATCGATCAGGTATTGCTGGAAAATTTGAAGCGCAAGGTGTTGCGCTATCAGTATGTTTGAGGGGGCGCCATGCGTCGTCAATTGATGGAGGTTCTGCTGTTCATGGCAGGCGTGGGCATGCAGGCCGTACTCGCGGCTAATGCTGTGGTGCCTGATGCTGCTGCAAGCGGGTCGGGTTCCGGCGCGTCGGGTGTAGAGGCGGTGGGCGGTTCCACCGATAGGGCCGCAACGGCAGCGAGTCCGCTTGCGCTGGGCATGGCTTATGTCGTGCCTCCACACGTGCCTGGCTCCAAGGTTCGTACGCCGGAAGGGCTCGCGCCCTTGTTGGCCGAACGGCTGGCCAAGCAGCTGCCTGTGCAGCCGGTGGCCGTGCCGCAGACAGACGCCTTTTCACCGGCAGGGCAAGGTTTGCAGCAGGTCGATGCCTTGCTGTTGCCGCTAGGCGATGAAGCAGCCGTGCGGCCAAAGGCAGTGGTGATCCCATCCGGTTATCGTTCCGGCATTATGGCTATCATGCGTACCGATACCGATATCCGTCGCTGGGAAGATCTGCGCGGGCGTACCGTCTGCCTGGCGGAAGGCAGTGGTCTGGCCGGCCGCATGCAGGCTGAGTATGGGGCGATAGAGAAAGTATTCCGCGCGCCGGCCGACGCCTTGCTGGACCTGCGCATCGGCGGCTGTGACGCGGCGGTTCATGACAGCGTCATGCTGGAAGCCTTGCTTGAATTCCCGGAATGGAAGAAGTTTTCTGCGCGTCTGCCAGTGCAGCACGAAAAAGATCTGGCTTTTGTCTTGCCCGAAAATGACCC
>JBAYOJ010000072.1:0-9652 GCA_041678385.1 Burkholderiaceae bacterium
TGCGAGCACACAGCCTAACGAAGACGGAGCAGTGACAACCAAGCAGGAACAGCTTTCAGCCAGGCGGAAAACTACTTAGGGACCCTCAAGACTAAGCCAGTTTTTCCTGTGGCGCATCTGGGTGCCGAGGCACGGTTATGCCAACAATGGTGGATCCGCGAGACATCATGACTGGGACAGGAAAATCGGTTCCCGAAGTCGAAATGGATTGAAAAGGTCTTGTGGGCTACCCTGTAACCATCTTTTTTATTCGCTAAAGAGAATTATGAGCACATTGCCCCCCTGCCCCGAATGCAAAGCCGACTACACCTACGAAGATCAGAATTTCTATGTCTGCCCACAGTGCGCACATGAATGGTCGGAAGACGACACAGCGTCCACAGATTCAAACGAAAAGGTAATTCGCGACTCGGCCGGAAATGTGCTGGAGGATGGCGATACGGTCACCGTGATCAAGGACTTGAAATTGAAAGGGTCCAGTGGTGTCGTCAAAATCGGCACCAAAGTGAAGAATATCCGCCTGGTTGACGGCGACCACGATATTGATTGCAAAATCGACGGTTTCGGCCAGATGAGCCTGAAATCTGAGTTTGTTAAGAAAGTGTGACGGAACGACGTGTCGAGCTCTGTCTGGCTGGATATATGCGGCTAACAATAGATACGTTCACTGTCTTCCCAGCTTTCTCGAATCTGAACCAGTAATCGACTATCTTCTTTGGCCCGGCGACTTTCAGGGTTACGTCGCCAAGCATAGTAGCCGCTGGGGTGCACCTTCAACACTGAACACAGTCGACGAACAGGATATTGTCCTGCGTGATCCCGAATAAAGGCGTACTTCATTGGGACTGCTTTGCAAAGTACGCCGCGGCTTTTTTTAAGATGTCGCGCTCTTCGGTAACGCGCCGCAACTCGGCCTTTAATCGACGAACCTCGATCGCTTGGTCGGCGTCCCGACGCACAGCCGTGCCATCGGCTTGCCCATAGCGCTTGCGCCATTGGTACAGGCTGTGGGTGCTCACCCTCAACCGCTGGGCAACATCGGCCACCTTGTGACCTCGTTCAGTCACCTGGCGAACGGCTTCAATCTTGAATTCTTCGGTAAATCGTTTCGGTTGTGTGCTCATGCTCATGACACCTCCAGATAACCTCGTTATGAGGCAAATGAGTGTCTAGGGTTTCCGGGTCGATTCAGGTCGTGGTGGATCCGAGTGTTTGAGCCAGTCAGGCGTTCAATTTCCATGTCGAATTTCAGACTTATGCGGCCAGCTTCTGTAAGCGCGGGTGCACGATGAAGGTCATGGTAACGCCGATCAGCAGCCCCAGGGGCAATGCCTTGATGAAGAGCCCCGCCCACCAGGCCGCCCAACCGGCTGCCGGCCCATGCTGGACCAGGGTGACAGCGAAGGCGATCACACATTCAATCAGAATGGCCACGCACATGGCGACCACGACCCGAAGCAGTACCGGATGCTTGATTCCGGCAAGACGAATCACCACGGCTGACACAGAGGGAATAGCGCGCAAGGCGAGAGGGATCACCACAAGCGCAACAGCAAAGCTCTTGACCCAGTTGTGCAGAAAATCGGCTCCCAGGCCATAGTGGACCACAGTCATCACGATGCTGAGCAGCAGCGCAATCGTTGCGGGTATTACCAGTTTGAGCAATACCGACGCTAATAGCTTGTTCTTGTCCTGATCGTTCATATTCACTCCATCTGAAGCCTGCAATTATAGCAATTAGTTGACTAAGTCATCTAATTAAATAATAAGCCTCAAAAGGAGATCCGCCCTACCCTTGCGCCAACAGGCGTGGCAGGACTCTGCGGGCGTTATTGCCTGTGGCTGCCACTACATCCTCGTAGGCCAGCCCGCGCAAGCGGGCCAGTTCGTGGCCTATCCGGGCAAGCTGTGCCGGTTCGTTGCGCGGCGGTGCTTCTCCCGGGCGGCTCAGCCAGGCGGGAGGGATGTCCGGTGCATCGGTTTCCAACACCAAGGCATCCAGCGGCAGGCGGCTGGCCAGGCGCCGGATCTGCAAGGCACGCTCGAAGGTCATGGCGCCCCCGAACCCCAATGCAAACCCCAGGTCGATGAACTGGCCAGCCTGTTGGAAACTGCCATTGAAGGCATGAGCGATCCCGGTAAGGCCGGAACAGCGGCGGACATATTTCAGAATATCGTCCTGGGAACGGCGGACGTGCATGATGACCGGCAAACCAAAACCTTGCGCCAGTTGCAGCTGAGCCTCGAAGAAACGCACTTGTTTGTCGCGCATGGCCGGTTGTTTGAGTTCGGGCAGGAAAAAATCCAGGCCGATTTCCCCAACTCCGACAAAACGGTCGTCGTGCAGGGCCGCCTCAAGACGTTGTTCAAGCAGTTCCAGGTCTTCTTCCTGGGCGTCGGGCACCGCAATCGGATGTATCCCCAGGGCGTAATACCCCCCCACAAAGCGCTGTGCCAGTGTTTCCACCGCGTCGAAGTTGGCGCGATCCACTGCCGGGATGACAATTGCGCCCACGCCTTCACGGCCAGCACGTTTGATCACGGCATCACGATCCGCCGCGAATTCCAAGGCATCAAGGTGGCAATGGGTATCGATCAGCACATCTTTCCTCCGTAACACAGTGGTCAATGGCCTTAACGGTGCTGCCCCCCTGTGTCGCCCGCAATCCCCGTACTGTGGTGTCCGCAGGCACCGCTTTGGCCGGGCAGGCCGCTCAGTCAGCCGCTTCCGTGTCCGCGAGCTGGCCTTTTTCAATGTACAAGCGCCGGTGGGCCAGGGCCGCCAGTGCCGGGTCGTGCGTGACGATGGCAAGGGCCGTGCCGAGTTCCTGGTTAACCCGCAGCAAGAGTTCGAACATGCTTTCGGCCGTGTAGCGATCCAGGTTGCCGGTGGGTTCGTCGGCCAGCACGCAGGCTGGCCTGGCCACCAGGGCACGGGCCAGCGCTACCCGTTGCCGTTCGCCGCCTGACAGCTGCCCGGGGTAATGGTCCATACGATGGTCCAGCCCGACCTGAGCCAGGATTTCCCTGGCCTGTGCGCGGGCTGCACTGCGCTTTTCCCGTCGCACGATCAACGGCATGGCAACGTTGTCCACAGCCGAAAACTCCGGCAGCAAATGATGGAATTGATATACGAAACCCAGCCGCCGGTTGCGTAAACGGCTGCGGGCACTTTCACCCAGCCCGTCCACCCTTGCGCCATCGACTTCGACATGACCCGAAGTGGGCATATCCAGCAGCCCCAGCAGGTGCAGCAGCGTGCTCTTGCCGGAACCGGAAGCACCGACGATGGCCACCATTTCGCCGGCACCGATATGCAGGCTGACGTCCCGCAGGACTTCAACCGTGGCCCCCCCTTCGGTGTAGCGCTTTACCAGATTGACCGCGCGTAGCACATCAGTCATGACGCAGCACCTGTGCGGGTTGCAGGCTGGAAGCCCGCCAGCTTGGGTAGAGCGTGGCGAGCAATGACAATACGAGCGAAGTAAACGCCACGACGGTAATGTCCTTCGCCTCCGGTTCGGAAGGCAGTTCGCTGATGAAATAGATCTGCTGCGGCAGGAATTCGATGTCCAGCATGCGTTCTATGAACGGCACGATGACGTCGATATTGAACGCAACCAGACAGCCCAGGCCGACGCCCAGCGCCGTTCCCACCACCCCGATCAGCGCCCCCTGCACCAGGAAGATGCGTGCAACTTCGCGGGGTGTGGCGCCGATGCTGCGCAGGATGGCGATATCGGAACGTTTGTCCTTGACCGCCATCACAAGAGAAGAAAGCAGGTTGAAGGCGGCCACCGCGACAATCAGTGTCAGGATGATGAACATCATGCGTTTTTCAGTCTGCACAGCCGCAAACCAGGTACGGTTGTTCTGGGTCCAGTCCTGGGCATACAGGCCACCGGGCAAGGATGCCTGCAGCCGCTGCGCCACTTGGGGCGCTGCCTGCATGTCAGCAATCCGCAAACGCACGCCGCTACTACCGCTATCGCGGAACACCCGGGCGGCATCTTCTACATGCATGAAGGCCAGCGACGCATCATATTCGTAGTAGCCAGTGGAAAACACGCCGGTGACAGTGAACTGCCGCATGCGCGGCGTGAACCCTGCCGGTGAAATCGAACCCTGCGGCGCCAGCACCATGACTGTGTCACCTTGCCCCACACCCAAGGCCTGCGCTAGTTGCATACCCAGCGCAATGCCGAAGCTGCCCGCGGTCAGCGTATCCACCCCACCCGCCAGAAACTGTTCCGCAAGCTGCGAGACCTGATCTTCCAATGCCGGGTCAATACCGCGCAACTGTACCCCCTGCAGGGCCTGGCCGCGCGCAATCATGCCCTGCGCCGCCACGAAGGGCGCGCTGCCGCGTACGGCCGGGTCGGCAGCGGCCTGATCCGCCAGCGTCTTCCAGGAAGCCAGCATCTCGTGATGAGGGATCCCCGGCGCATAGAGCTCGATATGCGGCAATACCGACAGCATGCGGTCACGGACCTGCACCTGAAAGCCGTTCATCACTGACAGGACGATGATGAGCGCTGCAACCCCCAGGGCGATTCCTGCCATCGAACTGGCAGCGATGAAGGAAACGAAACGGTCGCCCGACCGGCCCCGCCGGCGCGATGGCGCTAGGCCCGCATAACGCGCCCCTATCCAGAACTCATAAGGCATGGTGTGAAGCCACCTCGATCAATAAACACTACAATCCTTGGAATGCAGATCGTACTACCTGGGGCGCTGCCCGATGCGACAATCGCGTCCGAACTCGCCTCTCACATGGAAAAAAGCGCCCCCCGCTACACCGGGTGGCTGGGGCGCGCCCAGGCGGTCATCACCGTCGCCGATCCGGTAAAAACCTTCTGCACTCCCTATGAATACTGGCTGCTTCAGCGGCATGGCTTTCATGCTCAGGGCAGCCAGCCCGCTTCGGCTGGCCTGGCCGCCCTGTTCGCCCTTGAAAGCAGCTCCGCCGTCGAAGACAATGATGAACCGCTATGGCTCGCCCAGTTGGTCCATGTAGCTCCCGCGCGTGATGGGGCTGCGCTCATTCCAGCCAGTGAATTGAACATTACATCGGACGAAAGCACACTTCTGTTCGAGGCAGCCCGCCCTTTCCTGGCCGATTCCGGTTTCGTCATCACCCCCTTCGATACCACGCACTGGCGCATCGGGTTGCCGCCGGAGTACCGACCCGCCTGTGCCAGCCCCGCGCTGGTCAGCATTACGGCAGTCAACGACTGGTGGGCCCAGGACGCCGAAGGCCGCCCCTGGCGCCGGCTGGTCAACGAAATGCAGATGCTCTGGTTTGATCACCCCGTGAACCAGGCGCGCGAGGCGCGTGGCCTGCGTCCGGTGAATAGTCTGTGGCTGTACGGTGGTGCATCCCCCTCGCAGCTTGGCGCACCCGGTAACCTGGGTGATGAGTCACCGCATGTGCTGCGGGGCTTGCAGGGCCCCGCTCTGGTGCAGGACTGGGGCAGCTGGCTGCAGGAACTCGAAAGACTCGAACGTGAAGTATTCGCGACGCTGACCGATATGCCACAGCTCGTCCTGACCGGTCGCGACCGCATTGTTGAACTGACTCCCGGCCGCCAAGGGCTCATTGCCAGGCTGCTGGGCCCCCGTAAACAGGATTGGAGGCGCTGGTGCAGCGGCCACGACTGACGACCCGCCGCAGCCAGGCGGCCCACCAGGAATTTTTAGTGAATGCGGGCATCCACCCCCTGCTGGCGCGGCTCTGGTCTGCGCGCGGCATGGACGACCCTGCCCTAGCGCAGCCAAGCTGGTCCGCCATGATTCCGCCTGACCACCTGACTCATGCGGAAAGGGCTGCTGCGCTGCTGGCAGACGCGATTGCCGCCCGACGCCGCATGCTGGTGGTGGCTGACTATGATTGCGACGGCGCCACCGCTTGCGCCGTTGCCCTGCGCGCACTGCGGCGCATGGGGGCGATCGTGGATTTCCTGGTACCGGACCGCTTCGCCACCGGATATGGCCTTTCACCTGCGGTGGTCGACCTGGCGGTCATGCATCATGCAGGCAAGCCCGACCTGATCATTACCGTGGACAATGGCATTGCCAGTGTCGATGGCGTGGAAGCCGCCCGTCAGGCCGGCATGGAAGTCATCATCACCGATCACCATCTGCCCGGTGATACGCTCCCCAACGCCCTGGCCATCGTCAACCCCAACCAGCCGGGTTGCGGGTTTCCTTCCAAGCACCTGGCCGGCGTTGGCGTCATTTTCTATCTCATGCTGGCATTGCGGGCAGAATTGCGCCGCCGCGGCGCCTTTGCAGACAATGGCCCGCGTCTGGACGATCTGGCCGATCTGGTCGCGTTGGGGACAGTGGCCGATGTTGTGCGGCTGGACGCCAATAATCGCCTGTTCGTCACGCAAGGCCTGCAGCGTATGCGAAGTGGCCGTATGCAGGCCGGGGTGCGCGCCCTTTTTTCGGTGGCTGCCCGCGATCCACGCCAAGCCACCGCCTTCGATCTGGGCTTTGCCCTGGGCCCCCGCATCAACGCTGCGGGCCGTCTGGCCGACATGAGCCTGGGCATACATTGCTTGCTGACCGACGACCCCGGGCAGGCCGAAAGCCTGGCGCAGCAGCTTGACGCCATCAATCAAGAACGCCGCAGCATTGAACTGGCCATGCGCGAAGAAGCAAGCAGCGCATTGGCTCATGACACGCCCGCGCGCGATGCCAGTGTATGCGTCTATCACCCTGACTGGCATCAGGGGGTGGTGGGGCTGGTGGCTTCGCGCCTAAGGGAAACCTACTGGCGTCCAGCATTGGCCTTCGCACGATGCGACGATGGCACGCTTCGAGGCTCAGGCCGGTCCGTGCCGGAGGTGCATTTGCGTGACGTGCTGGATCTGGTTTCCAAACGTCATCCCGGCATTATTCTGAAATTCGGTGGCCACGCCATGGCAGCCGGCCTGACACTGACTGAAGCCGCCTATCCTGATTTCGTCGAAGGCTTTGACGCAGCCGTCCGGGAACTTTCAGGCAGCGACCGCTTCGAGCCCTTGATAGAAACCGATGGTTCCCTGGAACCGCATTTCGCCACTATCGAAGTGGCCGGCTTGCTGCAGGAACAGGTGTGGGGGGCCGGTTTCCCAGCCCCCGTATTCAGGGACACTTTTCAGGTGCTGCACCAGCGCCTGCTGAAAGGCAAGCACCTGAAGCTGTTCGTTCAACGAGGTGTGCAGCGTTTCGATGCCATCTGGTTCAACCATGTAGAAACACTGCCAGACCATGCAGAACTGGCCTATCGCCTGGATCGCAACGAGTGGAATGGACGCGTCTCCGTGCAACTGGTCGTGGAACATGCACTGCCCCTCACGCAGGCCACGGCCGGGGTCGCCGCTGAATAGCAGCGGCTGCCTGGATGCATCAGGCATGCAATGCCGGCGGCAATCACCGCTAATTCATTGAGTCGAGCAGAACTCCCTGGCAGCCCGCAAGATATCTTCGGGCGCCACATCCCTGATATGGGTGGCCAGCGACCAGCGGTGGCCGTAGGGGTCTTCCACCACCCCGTAACGGTCGCCCCAGAACATGTCGCTCACGGGCATGATTTCCTTTGCCCCGGCTTCTATCGCTCGCTGGAATGCCCTGTCAACGTCAGGCACATACAAGTGCAGGGTGACAGGCGTACCTTTCAAAGTAAGCGGGCTGCTGCTGCCACAACGTTCGTCCTCCTGACCTATCATTACGACGGAATCGCCAATCACGATTTCACTGTGCAGGAAGTTGCCATCCAGCTCCAGGCGCCCGTGTGGAATTTCCATGGCATTGAAGGCTTGCTTGTAAAAATCGATAGCGGCCGGGGCATCGGCGCAGACGATATGCGGTGATACTGTCGACATGCCCTGTGGAATGGGCCGCACGCGCTTGCCGTCATCATCAGGGTTCAGGTGGAACATTGCCTTCCCCGAAGGCATTTCGAAGGGCGCTGAAAAATGTTCATGGGCAATCTTCCATTCCTCCCCCTGCCGCTGCAGGCCGGCGGTCATACGCATCCATGAAGCTTCAACCTGTTCACCCTCTTTGTGCCCACAACGCATCAAGGCATGGGCATAGGCAAGCCCGCCTTCCGACTGCACCACGAGTTCGTGCATCTCGAACACAGGCTCTTTGTCGCCCATAGGGCAGAACTCCATGCAAGCCTGCCAATGCTTGCGGTAAGCCTCACGGCCCCTGAACTGGAGAGCGAGAACGGCATCAAAGGCCAGGACATCATCGGTATAGACGGACAGGACAGCGTCAAGATCCTGACGTCGTACCGCCTTGAGCCAACCGTCATATAGCTGGGCGACAGCCGATTGGGCGGCATCGCCATTCGTACGTGTATCCATACAGGTCTCCTCGCCGGGGAAAGTGCCGCCAGAAAAGGTCCTTGCAGCGGCATAGGTTCCGGCGATCTCAATTTATCATTCTTTAGTCCTAAATTAATACTAACAAAGTGTATTTCAGAACAAGTGATCTATACTGAACTGCATGAGCAAGAAACCGGATAATTCATCCGCCGGCACTCGCGGGCGGCGCCGTTACGACGATGGCTGCGCGGCTGCCCACGCGCTGGATCTGGTCGGCGAGCGCTGGGCGCTGCTCGTCGTCCGCGAACTGCTGCTGGGTCCCCGTCGGTTTTCCGACCTGCGTCAATGCCTGCACGGCATCAGCCCCAATGTCCTCACGCAAAGACTGGTGGACCTGGAAGCCGCTGGCGTGCTACAGCGCCGCAGCTTGCAGCCGCCCGCCTCCTGCCGTGTATACGCGCTGACCCCCTGGGGTGCCGAACTGGAAACCGTCATCCTGGAACTGCTCAAGTGGGGCGTGCGCTCATCGGGATTTGAGCGGGGGCAGGCGCTGACCTCGGACGCGATGGCCCTTTCCTTCAAGGCAATGTTCGCGCCCGACCTTGCCCAAGGGCTGGCTTGCCGGATCAGCATCGTCATGCATCGCAACGCCTACCATCTGGCGGTAGGCCAGGGGCGCCTGGCGGTAGCGCGCGGCGACCCGCCCTGCCATCCTGCCGAGGCTGGCGGCTGGGCGGCAGCAACGCTCTATGCAGACCCCGTTACCGTACTGCAGCTTGCCTACGCGCGCCGGCCTCTGCAAGACGCACAGGCCGCAGGTGTGTGCCGCCATGAGGGCGATACACGCACACTGCAACAATTTCTCTCGTGCTTTCGGGTGATGCCACCCGTCACGCCCGCTGGCAAGGCAGAGCCCGCCGTTGCTATGATTGACTCATTTTCCTGAAAATTCGCACAGGTGCCGATACATGGCTGTATTCGATATTCAACCCGTAGTTTCCGAACTGGCCTACATCCGCCAGCAATGGCGGGTATCCCAAGGTAGGCCGCTTGAATCAGGCGGCCGGAACTTCCCTTCACCACAAGCGCTGAAGGTCATCATCAACGACCTGAGAGGCATCCTCTTTCCCATGCGGCTGGGTCCTATTGATTTGCGCCAGGAAAGCGAGGATTTCTACGTTGGCCACACTCTGGATTCAGCCTTGCACGCGCTGCTCGGCCAGGTCAGGCTGGAAATGGGGTATCAGCATCGCCACGACCCGCTGGATGCGTCGACACTGGAAGAAAAATCCACAGCGGCGGTGCAGGCCTTTGCCAACTCACTGCCGGAA
>JBAYOJ010000073.1:0-9574 GCA_041678385.1 Burkholderiaceae bacterium
GGGCACCTACGCGCTGGGGTGGGACGGTCAATGGCTGGGCTATGCCTTGTCTCCCGACTGGCAGCCCCTGCTGCGAAAATTCATCCTGGCGGCTCACTATCTTGTCAGCCATACCCTGTTCACCCAGCTCTTCCGCAACCGCGACGAACATCACACATGGCCGCTGAAGATACTGCAATGGCTGGGCGTGCTGCAGTTGGCCGCCGCTTTCGTCCTGCCGTGGGGCAGCTTCAAGGTCCTCAGCGCACTGGTCTGGGGTTCAGCCCTGGCTGGTTGCGTCTTCCTGCTGCTGCGCCGCGCCGCCCGCCACCCTGAGCGCCTGCTTTCCTGGCGGTCCCTGTCCCTGGCCATGGCGCTGGCCGTCATCATCACCGTCCTGGTGCTCACCCTGGTCGGTCAACAAGAATTGCTGGATTCTTTCGTCAGTGTTCTGGCGCTTTTATTGTCCAACGTGATGGTGGCGCTAGTGGTTGGCGGGGTCATTCGCGAATGGAAGAACGAACGCATCCGCGCCCAGACAGATCTGGTAACAGGCTATGCCGTCACCCCCCTGGGCCTGTTCACGCTTGATGGCAATGATCATTTCGTGCAGATGAATTCTGCTCTGCGCGATATGCTGGGGCAAAAAAGCGATGCCAGCGCCACACTGAACTGGGGCGATTTTTTCGATGCGCAATCATGGGCTCAGGTTGCCGAAGCCACGCTGGCCGGCAAGGAAATCGAAATCCACCTGCTGTCCGGCACCCAGCCACGGCATTTCGCCTTGCGCGCTGCGCTGGTAGACGACCACGTCGAAGGTTCGCTGCAGGATATCACCGCCCGCAGCCATGCCATGGACGAACTGCGCGACCAGGCCGACAGCGACCCGCTCACCCACACCCTGAACCGACGCGGTATCGAAAAAGAACTCAACCAGGCGCTGGAAAAGCTTCAAAGCAGCCAGGCACCCTGCTCGCTCGCCTACATGAATCTTGATCACTTCAAGCGCATCAATGGGTTATTTGGCCACACTGCCGGCGATGAGATCCTGAAGCAGGTCACCGGGCGGCTGCGCGAGGTTCTCACCAGCGAACAGCCGCTGGGGCGCATCGGCAGCGACGAGTTCGTCATTCTCTTCCCCAACATGGACGCCGCGCAGGCGCAATTCGTAGCGGAACGCGTCATCGGCGGCCTGAACAGCACTTCTTATCAGGTCGGCCATCGCTATTTTCAGGTTCGCTCGGCGATAGGCGTGGTGGAAGTCGACCCAAGCATGGACGCCGCAGCCGCCATTTCGGCGGCCACGCGCGCCTGCCGTGACGCGCGCAGGCTGCACCAGGATGTAGTGGTGTACGAACTCGATTCCAGCGAACTGCATGCCCATACCGAAGAACTGCGCCTGTTCGATCAGCTCGAAGGCGGTGCTTCACCGAAAGGTCTGTACCTTGAAATGCAGCCCATCATGGCGCTCAAGAATCCCGCCGAATCCCTCAACTTCGAGATTCTGCTGCGGGTGCGCGATTCTGAAGGCGGCTTGATTTCCACCGGCAAGATAGTCAGCGCCGCCGAAGAAAGCGGCATCATCACCATCATCGACAAGTGGGTGTTCTCAGCGACGCTGGAATGGCTGGCCAAACATGAAGACCGCCTGCGCAGGACCCGGTTCGTCAACGTCAATCTCAGCGGCGTCTCGCTGAATGACGACAAGTTCATCGAGAACCTGTTCCAGGTTCTGGCGCGTCATCCGCAGCTGGCCCGCCGCCTGTGCGTGGAAATCACCGAAGGCGTCGCTTTGCAGAATTTTGAACGCACCCGCAAACTGATCGCCCGTTTGCAAAGCATGGGGGTGCGCATTGCGCTGGACGATTTCGGCGCGGGCTATACCTCGTTCAGCTATCTGAGCCAGTTAGGGGCAGACGCCATCAAGATAGACGGTGCTCTAGTACGCGATATGCTGGCCAACGAAACCAATATCGCCATCGTGCGTACCATCGTCGAGCTGGCGCAGAACCTGCGAATGATCAGTATTGCCGAATGGGTGGAAGACATACCCACCCTGGAAGCCCTGCGCGATATGGGTGTGGATTACATACAAGGCTATGTTGTAAGCGCCGCCCTCACCCCCATGCAGATCCTTGATGCCGAATCGGTACCCGAGCTCATCACCAACCCGGACACCCTGTCGTATATCAGGCGAAACTACCCGCTGTAGCCCTCAGCCTGGCAACTGCGGCGGCAGGCTTGCCGCCGCAAATGGTTTACCTGGACGGACTACAGTTCACCGTAGGAATGCAGGCCCGACAGGAACATATTCACGCCCAGGAAGGCGAAGCTGGTGATCAGCAAGCCGGCCAAGGCCCAATAAGCGGCCATGGTGCCACGCAGGCCTTTCATCAGCCGCATATGCAGCCAGGCCGCATAGTTCAGCCAAACGATAAGCGCCCAGGTTTCTTTGGGATCCCACTGCCAGTAGGTGCCCCAGGCATCGGCCGCCCACAGCGCGCCCAGTATGGTCGCGATGGTAAAGAAGGCGAAACCCACCGCAATGGCGCGATACATGATGTCGTCAAGGATTTCGAGTGAGGGCAGACGCTGGCCTATCGGTTTGCGTAGCGCCAGAATGCTGCCTACGATAAGCGCCCCGATACCGAAATACAGCATCCAGGTCGCCGATACTTCACGCGACCCGAACATGAAGGGTTCCGCACACAGAATGGCCCCCAATAGAAATACCGGGATCAGCTTGGCACGGGACGTGGTTTCGCTATGTTCTTTTACCAGATAGGCAAAGCCCACCATGGCTGACAGCGCAAACGTGCCGTAGCCTATGAAGTTGGCCGGCACGTGCAGCTTCATCCACCAGCTTTTCAGGGCTGGTACCAGGGGTTGGATCTGGAAAGCTTCGCGCGTCACGGAATACCAAAGCAAGAACACCACGGCCGAACTGACGACCAGCAGCACGAAACCGCCCAGCGCCCGCGTAGCGTAGCGCCGCTCGTAATACAGATAGAACAACGCCGTAATCAGTGCAAACAGCACAAAGACTTCGTACAGATTGCTGACGGGAATATGGCCGATGTCCGGCCCCAGCAAATGCCCTTCGCGCCAGCGCACCAACAAACCAATCGTACCCGCGTACACCGCCGCCCACGTTAGCCCCGAACCCAGCCAGGCGGCCGTCTCACTGACAAAACCTACCCAATAGCTTGCCGTGGCCAGCACAAAGAGTGCGCACATCCACAGAACGGCCGACTGCGATGACAGCAGATATTGCAGCAGAAAGACAGACTCGGCACGAGCGATATCGCCCTGATGCAAGCCCCCACCGCCGCTATAGAGCCAGACGGCCAGCAAGGCCGCCAGCCCCGCCACCACGGTCAGTGTACGCAGAGGCCGCCATAGCCAGCCCATCCATAGCAGCAGGGGCACCGCGCCGATGAGAATGCCTTTCTCGTAGACATCCATGGCATAGTCGAACTCGGCAAACGCATAAACCACGCCCAGGCTCAGGGCCACAAAATAAGCGACGTCGGTCCAGTCGGGCCTGCCGCGCTGCCCGCGGGCATCGCCGCTGGCCGACATGGCATGGTCCCACATTGCGGCGCCAGATGAAGTGGTCATTGTGTCGGACATAATGGAACCTCTCGGGTTGTGAGGAAGCGGCGGCCGACGGGCCGGGGCTTCCCCGCCATTGCTATTCAGGAAAGTCTACCGCCAGAACCAGGGTCTGGCTTGGGCTCATTGTTGCCACGGCCTGTGCCAGACCCCGAAGTCAGTTGCTCGAAAGCACTCTTGAAACGGTCGAATTCCCGGTTGAAATCAAGATTGCGGCGTTGCGAAGTCATGGCAGCCAGCAGATCGCTGCCACCTTCGGCCGCAGGCCGGACCCACACCCAGATGCGCCGGTCGCGCACGTAGAACATCGCAAACACGCCTATCACCAGGAACAAACAGCCCAAGTACACGGTATTCTTCCCTGGGCTACGGGCCACCTGGAAAACGCTGGCTTCTTTCTGCTCGAAACTGCTGAGCGTCAGGAAGACCGGCGCCGGGTAATCAGGCAGGTTGGCCAGGGCCAGCAAGGCCATTTGTATCCAACGCTGCCCTTCCATCCATTCTTCGCCTTCGCGCGCCACCGGCTGCCCGCCAGCACGAATACGCAGGATGTCACGCAATTCGGTCAATGACAACTGAATCATGGGAACGGCGAAACTCAGAACCTTTTCTTGTTCGGCTTCCGGCACATTGCCAAGAATGCCATCAAAACCGGATCGTTGAAAGGCATCAAGTGCACCCACCGCTGCCTTCTGTAAAAGCGCGCCCTCCACCGTGGGCGAAGTGTTTTTTTCGGCAAAACGCATGGCGGCCACGTTGACCAGGGCCGGATCGGACAGGGCAGCGCGCAGTTCCATGAATTCAGTGACGGAGTGATCGTCGTCCACGGGTATGCGTATATAGCGGAAGGGGACGGCTTCGGATTCGCGGATGCCTGCCAGCACGACACGGCTGCCATCCAATTCTATAGGCAGCATGTACGTCGTGTACTCAAAGGCCTGGCCATCGGCGCCTATAACGCGGTACTGGACGCTGGGCCCGACATTGCGCAAATGCTCGTTGCGGGCGGCAGCGGCACTGCCACTGACCGAGGCCACGTGGTCGATCATGGCCTTGGGTTGAGGTTCGCCACTGCTGAGGTCTTCGACATTGATGACCCGCAACGCTGTGAACTCGACGGTAAGGGGGGTATCACCCCTTGCACCTTCACTGACTGTGATTTCGCTGCGGCTGCCAACTACACCGCCAACTTCGAAAGGCTGGTTTACCGCGCCACGCAGGGGGAAGCCTGTCAGGCTCAAGGTGCTGCCGCCATCGTCGAAGCTGGATTGATAAACCGTAACACCCTTGTAGCGCAAGGGTTCATTGACTTCGATATTGCGTTCGAAACGATCGCCTGTTTCCGGGTCGATGACTTCCACCACACTGCGGAAACTGCTGGGCATGCCGGTGGAGTAATAGTCGACCACGAAATCCTTCAAGTGCAAATTGAAGGGTAAGGGTTGAACAAGCACCCCGTTGCCCACACTGATCAGGCCGTTGCCGCCGGTAGCCCCTTCAGGGATCAGCATATTGGCGCGGAAGCTGGGGTTGGACGGCGACAGGCGCCCGGCGTCAGGCACCTCGGAAATCAGCATGTTCTCGGTGATGGGTTCTTTGTCGAACAGCCACACCTGCATGCGCACAGGCAGTTCGCTGTCCAGAAGCCCGCCCACACAGATCACGACGATGGCGACGTGCGCAAAGATGTAGCCCAAGCGGTTGGCACTGCCCTTCTTTGCAGCCAGCATAATGCTGTCGCCGTCACGGCGCAGCTTCCAGCCATAGCCGTTCTTGCGCAGCCAGGGGTGCAGCTGGGCAAGCGCCTGCTCTGGGGGCTGGTCGACGGCAGCCTCGACACGATGATGGAAGGCGCGCAGGCTGCTGCCACGCACATGCTCGCGAAAGGAGCGGGCGTCCTTGATGAAACGCGGTGTATTGCGGATGACGCACAGGGTGGTGGACACCACCAGAAAACCCATGATGACCAGAAACCACCAGCTGTTGTAGACATGCCAGATCGAAAACTTATCGAACACGGCATACCAGAACGGGCCGAACTGGTCGAAATAGGTATTGGCAGACTGATTCTGCATGAGCACCGTGCCAATCACGCTGGCCACACAGATGAACATCAGCAGACTGACCGCAAACCGCATGGAGCCCAGCAGCTCCAGCACATCAGCGTTGAGTCGACGCGGAGAAGACTTGGATGTCACAGGTCGCACTTCAAAAAAAAGGAGGGCTGCCTTGATGGCATACCCTCCATTCTAGTTGGACGAGTGGCCAAATGGCCCCCGTATTATCGTTCAGGTTTGTTTAAGCTCAAACAATTAGCGCAAACCGGCGGCATAATCAGCCACCGCGGCGATGTCGCGGTCGGACATGCGGTCGGCGATCTCGAACATTTCGGTGCTGTTGGCCCGGTCGCCGCTACGGAACAGACGCATTTGATCAGCGATGTAGTCAGGATGCTGACCGCCAATGCGTGGGTATTTGCCCGGTACGCCCGCGCCATTGGGGGAGTGACAGCCTGCACAGGCGGGTACGCCGCGCGAGGCAATACCGCCGCGCCAGATTTCCTGGCCGCGTTCCATGGTGTCTTCGTTGGTAGCGGTGGGAGCGGCTTCAAGGTCGAGGCGCTGCATCGACAGATAGTAAGACACGTTACGGATGTCTTCTTCAGTCAGGGGAGCCGCCATCGGCGCCATCAGGGACGGCGCGCCATCGGCACCATTACGAATGGGCGGATGGTCGCCCTTGGGCTTGAAATCGAGCAATTGCTTGACGAGATATTCGTATGGCTGCCCCGATATATTGGGGTTGATAGGTATTATGCTGTTCCCCGCCGCGCCGTGACAGCTCGCACAGGAAATCACGCCTCGTGCCATGTCGCCGTTCGCATAGAGCTCTTCGCCCTTTGCCGCATCGGGCGTGGCAACGCCGGAAGCGTGGCTGATGGAAACTACGCACGTGCCCAGCAGCACACCACTGGCTACAACCATTCTGGAAAGCATACGCTTCATGAAGACCTCGACGATCGCGAATTCGACCCGGCACCGGCGGCGCCGCGATTGACTAAGCGGGAAAGCCCCGCCCCGAAAGGGCAGTGAGCCTGACCCATGAGTTTTCAAACTTGCGATTATACAATAGGGTTTCAAATTCACTGCCACAGGATCCTCCGTGTCCATTCTGCATCGTGCCCGCTTCACCATTTCGGCCGCGCGTCTCGACCAACTTCCGCCGCCCACAGGGCCTGAAGTCTGTTTCGTCGGGCGCTCGAATGCAGGGAAGTCCTCTGCCATCAATGTACTCACCAATCAGCGCAGGCTGGCATTTTCAAGCAAAACCCCAGGGCGTACCCGCCTGATCAATATGTTCGGTATCCCCGACCCTCTCGACCCGGACGGCGTATTGGGATATCTGGTGGACTTGCCGGGCTACGGCTATGCATCTGTCGCGCACAGCGCGCGCGAAGAGTGGGCTGAGGTGCTGGGCAGCTACCTCAGCCACCGCTCTTCCCTGGCCGGCGTAGTGCTGCTGGTGGATATCCGGCGCGGTGTCACCCCGCTCGACCGGCGCCTGGCCGACTGGCTCGCCCCGCGCAAGGTACCCGTGCTCGCCCTGCTCACCAAAGCCGACAAACTCCCTTACGGTCAGCGCATTCGTGCTATTGCCGCCGTCAAGAAGGAACTTGCCGACCTGGGCACGCTGACCGCCATCGCCTTTTCCGCCACGCAGCGCATTGGCCTGGAAGAGGCCACCACCCATATCGAAAACTGGATATCACCCCAGGTCGTCCCCTGACGGCCTCCCCGGCATGAAGACCGGGGTCTTTCGGAGCCACCATGACTTCTTTCCTGCCTCAGGCCGATTTTCCTGCCGCCCGCCCACGACGCAACCGTCACGACGATTTCACCCGCCGGTTGGTGCGCGAGCACGCACTCAGTACCGATGATTTCATCTACCCCGTCTTCATCACCGAAGGCCAGGGGGTCAAACAAGCCGTGCCGTCCATGCCCGGGGTCGAACGCTACTCGATCGATACCCTGCTGCCCGTGGCAGAACAGTGCCTGGAACTCGGCATCCCTGTGCTGTCCCTCTTCCCCGCCATTGAAAGCGGGCTCAAGACGGCCGACGGCATCGAGGCAGCCAATCCCGATGGCCTGGTGCCGCGTGCCGTGCGCGAACTCAAATCGCGGTTCCCCGAGCTGGGCATTCTGACCGATGTCGCGCTCGACCCCTACACCAGCCACGGCCAGGACGGTGTCATTGACCAGGACGGCTATGTGCTGAACGAACCGACGGTTGAGATCCTGGTACGCCAAGCGCTGGTGCAGGCGGAAGCTGGTGTTGATATCGTCGCCCCCAGCGATATGATGGACGGCCGCGTGGGTGCGCTGCGCCGGGCACTCGAAGACGCGCGACACATCCACACCCGCATCATGGCCTATTCCGCCAAGTACGCCAGCGCGTTCTACGGCCCCTTCCGCGACGCGGTGGGTTCGGCGGCCAACCTGGGCAAATCGAACAAGGCCACGTATCAAATGGACCCGGCGAACCGCGCCGAAGCGCTGCGTGAAGTGGCTGCCGATCTGCGCGAGGGCGCAGACATGGTGATGGTCAAGCCAGGCATGCCTTATCTGGATGTTCTGCGCGATGTGAAGCAGGCTTTCGGTGTGCCCACGTTCGCCTATCAGGTCAGCGGTGAATACGCCATGATCAAGGCCGCAGCGGCCAATGGCTGGCTGGACCACGACAAGGTCGTGCTGGAATCACTGTTGGCGTTCAAGCGTGCTGGCGGCGACGGGGTTCTGACCTACTTCGCCATCGACGCTGCGAAGCTGCTGCGACAGCAGGGCTGACGGCGCCGCAGCAGGTAGTGCCACGGCCCCTGGCTGGGGCCGTGCCTGGCCACCACCCATGCCAGGTACGCCGTTGCGGGCCTGCGCCAGCACATCATCAAGGGCCTTGCCGAAACGCTCAGCATTCTGGAAACCCACCACTCGTGTGTCGAGTTCTTGCCCCCCCGCATCGAAAAAGATAATGCCCGGGGGCCCGAACAAGCGGAAGCGCTTCAAGAGTTCGCGGTGCTCCGCCTGATTGCGCGTGACATCAGCCTGCAGCAGGATGAATTCGTCGAGCTTGCGCGCCACATCAATATCGCTGAAGGTATAGCGCTCCATCTCGATGCACGACACGCACCAGTCGGCATAAAAATCCAGCATGACAGGCTGTTCAGCCTGAGCCAGGACCTGTTCCAGCTCTTGAACCGAGTTCACCTGCACGAAACGGCGCTTGACCGATTCGGCCACGTCGGACGCGACCAGGCCGGTGCCCGCCTGTGTGCCACCGGCTGCCACGGTATATGGCGCCAGAGGGCGGAACGGGTCGCGGCTGCCGCCCGCCAGGCCCACCAGCATCAACAGCCCCCACGCGGCCAGCATCAGGCCCAGGGCCTTGATCAAATGGCGGCCCGGCCCTGCACCCTGAGGCAGAGGATCAAACGCGCCCATCATGACGGCGCTGCATACTGCCAATGCGACCCACCCCAGCACTACCAGCCAGGCGGGCAGTAACGAAGACACCATCCACCAGGCTGTGGCCAGCAACAATATGCCGAAACCCCATTTGACACCTTCCATCCAGGCCCCGGCCTTGGGCAACAGCACGCCAGATGAAGCGCCCAGCAGTAGCAGCGGGATGCCCGAGCCCCAGGCCAGCGCAAACAAGGCGGAACCGCCCAGCACCACATCGCCGGTCTGAGAGATGAACAACAGTACGCCGGCCAGTGGCGCCGCCACGCAAGGGCCGACTATCAGTGCCGACAGCATGCCCATCAGGAATACGCCGCTGAAACGGCCGCCTGGAATACGGTTAAGGCGCTCGTTCAGCGCAGTCTGCATGGATGCAGGCGCCTGCAGCGTGAAAACATCGAACATGGCCAGCGCAAGCGCTGCCAGCAACACGGCGAAGGTGACCAGCACCCAGGGCGTCTGCA
>JBAYOJ010000074.1:0-9542 GCA_041678385.1 Burkholderiaceae bacterium
GAAGTCTGGACCCGCGTCATGGGCTATCACCGCCCAGTGTCCTCATTCAATATCGGCAAGAAAGGCGAATTCCATGAACGCCGTTATTTCACTGAAGGCGCCGCCCGCCTGACACAGGATCTGGGCCGCAAGGAAGCAGAGGCAACCTGACGATGACAGCCGTCCACTCAGGTCGCCCAGGCGTCCAGCGACGCGAGGTTTCCCTTAAGGTGGGCGGCATCACCCCCTTCACCGCCACCGACTTTCCCGGCAAACTGTCAGCGGTGGTCTTCGTGCAGGGCTGCCCCTGGCGTTGCGGCTACTGCCATAACCCTCACCTGCAGCCGCGCACGGCACAAAGCTCTTTGGCCTGGGACGATATCCATGCACTGCTGGCCCGCCGTGTGGGCCTGATTGACGCCGTCGTCTTCAGCGGCGGAGAACCCACCATGGACTCGGGTCTGGAAACGGCAATGCGCGCAGTGCGCGAACTGGGATTCCAGATCGGGCTTCATACCGGCGGCACCCACCCCAAGCGGTTGCACCAGGTGTTGCCGCTGGTGGATTGGGTGGGGCTGGACATCAAATCAACCGCAGCAGGCTATGAGGCTGTCACCCGTGTGCGCAACAGTGGCACACCGGCCTTCCAGAGCCTGCAAGCCGTGCTCCAGAGTGGCGTATGCCACGAAGTCCGGACCACCATTCACCCCCGGCTGCACGACGAGAACGAAATCCGCACCTTGGCCCGCCACTTGAACAGTGTCGGTGTGACGCACTACGCTGTCCAGGTGTTTCGATCAACGGGCTGCCAGGATGACACCCTCAACAACATGCGCGTCAGCAACTACCCCGGCAACGAACTGCTTGCCGAACTCGAATCGCTCTTCCCGTCCTTCACACTGCGCAACCACTAGGAGAAGCAAGGGACCATCTAATCAGAGACCGGCATTTCGACAGTCAAAGACCGGGCCACATCTATAAACGCCTTCAGATACTCAGGTTCATGATCTGAGTCGCGGCGGCCCAGGTGAATCTGCTTGTGTATGCCCCGCTCGCCCAGACTCACCGGGACGATGTCCATGCGTTTTGCGTATTCCAGCACCAGCCATCGGGGTAACGCTGCCACACCCCGGCCCGCCCCAACCATCTCTAACATGATGTCGGTGCTTTCCAGCGTCTTGTGGCGGCGAGGCATCACGCCTGCCGGCAGCAGAAATTGGCTGTAAATATCCAGCCGGGCCGGCTCGACCGGATACGTGATCAGCGTTTCCGGCCCAAGATCAGCGGGGTTCACATGGCGCCGCTTCGCAAGCGCGTGCCCGCGCCCCACCATCAGCACCTGTTCATAGTCGAATACAGGCAGATAGCTCACGCCTGAAGTGAACAATGGGTCGGGCGTGACGATGAGGTCAATTTCGTGATTGAAGAGCGCGCCCATACTGCCGAAACGAAACTTCTGCTTCACGTCGATATCGACATCGGGCCAGTCTCCCAGATAGCGAGACACCACTTTCAACAGCCATTCGTAGCAGGGGTGACATTCCATGCCGATGCGCAAGGTGCCACGCTCGCCTTCCGCATACTGCTTCAGAAATGCTTCTGCAGTCTCGAACTGCGGGAGCAGACGCTGAGCCATGGCCAGCAGATACTCCCCCGCCTGAGTCAACCGCAAGGAACGCCCTTCCCGCAGCCATAGCTGCACACCATACTGTCGCTCAAGCTTGGCGATCGTGTGGCTCAAAGCGGACTGCGTCAGGTGAAGAGATTCAGCCGCAGCCGTAACGGTCCCATGTTTTTCAACCGCCCGCAGAACTTCGAGATGAGATCGCTCAAGCATTTTGATGAACAGAACCAATTGATTTTCCAGTTGGATCCATCTTAGAGCATCCTTGACTGAACGCGACCTGGCCCTGCCCGTCCTTCCGATAGACGTTGCTCCTGCTCCGTACAGAGCTGAACAGCCTAACCCTTATTCCACCGTCACACTCTTCGCCAGATTCCGGGGCTTGTCGACATCGGTGCCCCTTGCGCAGGCAGCGTGATAGGCCAGCAGTTGCAGCGGGATGGTGTGCAAAATAGGCGAGAGCCGCCCGTAGTTTTCCGGCATGCGAATGACGTGCATGCCGTCGCCGCTGCTGATGCGGGTGTCGCTGTCGGCAAATATATAGAGTTCGCCGCCGCGTGCCCGCACTTCCTGCATGTTGGATTTGAGTTTTTCCAGCAACTCGTCATTAGGGGCGATAGTGACGACGGGCATGGCTTCGGTCACCAGCGCCAGAGGGCCGTGCTTGAGCTCGCCGGCGGGGTAGGCTTCAGCGTGGATGTAGCTGATTTCCTTGAGTTTGAGGGCGCCTTCCAGGGCGATGGGGTAATGCATGCCGCGCCCCAGAAAAAGGGCGTGCTCTTTGCTGGCAAAGCGTTCCGCCCAGGCCATGATCTGGGGTTCCAGCGCCAGCACGGCGCCAATGGCAACGGGCAGGTGACGCAAGTCTTTCAGCAGCGCGTCTTCCATGACGTCGGTGCTGCGGCCTTTGACCTGGGCCAACGCCAGGGTCAGCAGACACAGCGCCGTAAGCTGGGTGGTAAAAGCCTTGGTGGATGCCACCCCGATTTCAATGCCGGCACGGGTGATGTAATGCAGCTTGCATTCGCGCACCATGGCGCTGGTGGCGACGTTGCAGATGGTCAGGGTGTGTTCCATCCCCATGCCACGCGCATGCTTGAGCGCTGCCAGGGTGTCGGCGGTTTCGCCGGACTGCGAGATGGTCACGACCAGGGTGCGGGGGTCGGACACGCTTTCGCGATAACGGTATTCACTGGCAATCTCGACGTTGACCGGCAGCTTGGCGACGGCCTCGATCCAGTAGCGTGCGGTCAGGCCTGCGTAATAGCTGGTGCCGCAGGCCAGGATCAGCACTTTGTCGATTTCCTTGAAGACCTTGTAGGCGCCGTCACCGAACAGTTCCGGCGTGATGGTTTCGATATCCTGCAGGGTATCGGCGACAGCGCGGGGCTGTTCGAAGATTTCCTTCTGCATGTAGTGGCGATAGGGGCCGAGTTCGGCGGCGGCGGTGTGCAAGTGCACGGTATGGACTTCCCGTTCGATCGGCTTGCCTTCGCCATCCACCACCCAGACCCGGGCCAGCTGCAGGTCAACGACATCGCCATCTTCCAGGTAGATGATCTGATCGGTGGTACCCGCCAGCGCCAGGGCATCAGAGGCCAGGAAATTTTCACCCTCGCCCAGGCCGACGATCAGCGGTGAACCCTGCCGGGCCCCGATGACACGGTGTGGTTCATCCCGGCAGAAGACAGCAATGGCGTAGGCGCCTTGCAGGCGGCGCACGGCCTGCTGCAGGGCTTCGAACAGGTCGCCACTGTAAAGATGGTCGACGAGATGAGCAATGACTTCGGTATCGGTCTGGCTCTCAAAAACATAGCCCACTGCGGTCAGTTCTTCGCGCAGCTCATCATGGTTTTCGATAATGCCGTTATGCACCAACGCAATGCGCGCTGCACCGCCCTTACCCGAGAAATGCGGGTGGGCGTTGTGGGTCGCGGGCGCACCATGGGTGGCCCAGCGAGTATGGGCAATACCGGTGAAACCAGTGACATTTTCTTCAGCCACTTGTTCAACAAGCTCGGCAACCCGCTGCGTGCTACGTGCGCGGCGCAGCTCGCCGTTGGCGTGCACTGCCACACCGCAGGAGTCATAACCCCGATATTCCAGCCGCTTCAAGCCTTCCAGCAGAATGGGAGTGATGTCCCGTTGCCCCACGGCGCCGACGATTCCGCACATATGTGTATCTCCGATTGGATTCCTGCGCGAAGACCAAACCGCCAGGAAGAAAGTTCATGATCGGCATAACGCCGAGAGAAGCCAGCTTTGCTTGCGGCTTCTGCAATGCAGATCATTGTCGTGCGCACAGGGAGAAATTTGCTTTCTTTATTCTGATATATTAGAAATATTATATTGACACTACACTGTAACGAAATTATATTTATTTTTATGTTTTTTATGAAATTAAATTTCTTATGAGTACAGGCGTACTTTCTGATCACGAGCTGGATGAGCTCGACCTGCGCATTCTTGATCAGTTGCAGAATGATAGTTCGCTTACCAACCAGCAGCTGGCTGTGCAGGTACATGCTTCGCCACCCACATGTTTTCGGCGGGTGCGGCGCCTGCGGTCGCTGGGATACATTGCGCGCGAAGTGGCCATACTCGAACCGTCCATGCTGGGCGCAGGCCTTACCGCCATCGTTGAAATCACCCTGGATATCCAGACGGCGGAATACCTTGATGCTTTTGAGGCGGATATCATTCAAGAACCCGCCATTCAGCAGTGCTATCGGGTGTCGCCCGGGCCCGACTTCATATTAGTGCTGCAGCTGGCCGACATGCCGGCATACCATGCGCTGGCACACCGTGTTTTCACGTCCAAAAAGAACCTGCGCAACATACGCACATTCTTTGCCATCCATCGCAGCAAGTTTGAAACCCGGCTGCCCCTGCCTCAGAGGCAATGAATAGGGGTGCCCGGCTGCCAGCCGGACGTCATTCGATGGGCGGCCTGCAAGCAGCCGCGCATCCACGCCCGACAGGCGGGATCAGAATTCTTCCCAGTCGTCTTCCTTGGAAGCTGAAGACCCATAGATGGGCTGACGAACCGCGGCCGGGCCTGCTGTTGCCGCTGCCATTGTGGGGCGGCCGCCACCCAGAGCCGGTGCCGCATGCCGGGGCTGAGCGCTAGCGGCTGCCGTAGCCGACGGGGAGGACGCACCCCCTACCCCGCCGTTACCGCTGCTGCGCGAAGCCGTCTGATCAGGCCTGCCACTGCCATTGCTGCGCCCTGGCGTGGCAGCCGGGCGTTCCTGCCTGCGGGCCATACCCTCTTCAATCGTGGCCGGCGGGACGGTAATCATCTGGGGCCCTGCGCCACGAGCCGACGACGACCCGGCTTCCAGCTTGAAGACGCGCACCAGTTCGACCAGACGCTGGGCCTGGTCATTCAAGCTGGATGATGCGGCGGCGCTTTCCTCGACCAGCGCCGCATTCTGCTGTGTGACGTCACTCAGCTGCAGCACAGCATCATTCACCTGCGAAATACCCATGGTCTGTTCGCTGGTCGCGGCACTGATTTCGCTGATCAGGTCGGTGACCTGCTTCACGTCGGACACAATCCCCTTCATGGTTTCGCCAGCCGTATCGACCAGCCGGCTGCCTTCTTCCACCCTTTCGACGCTGTCATCAATCAGCGCCTTGATGTCCTTGGCAGCGGCCGCGCTTTTTTGTGCCAGCCCGCGCACTTCGCTGGCCACCACCGCAAAGCCGCGGCCCTGCTCACCCGCACGGGCGGCTTCGACCGCCGCGTTAAGGGCCAGAATGTTGGTTTGGAAGGCAATGCTGTCTATCACCGAGATGATGTCGACAATGCGCTTGGACGAATCGGTGATGCCCGCCATGGTGTCGACCACATTGCCCACCACTTCACCGCCGTTCTCGGCGGAGCGGCTGGCCGCAATGGCCCGTTGCGCCGCCTGGCGCGCCACGTCAGCATTGCTTTGCACCGTGCCGGCGAGTTCTTCCATGGCCGACGCCGTTTGCGTCAGATTGGCGGCCTGCTCTTCAGTACGCTGCGAAAGATCGGTATTGCCCGCAGCGATCTGGCTTGCGCCGCTGGCAATGCTGTTACTGCTGCCCAGCACCGACCCGACCAGGCGGCGCAAAGACGCCTGCATGGCAGCCATATGCGCCATGACACTATCGGGTGCAGCGGCTTCAGCGTCAATACGGACGCTTAAATCGCCCTTGGCAATTGATGCGGCGATACCCGCCACTTCGGCGGGTTCGCCACCCAGTTGGCGGGAAATGATACGGGCAAGCAGCATCCCCAGCAGCAGGGCAATAATGACCCCCGCCAAGGTGAGCAGCGCCACGACGATGACCGTGGATTCGCGCACCTCGTCCATCTGGTCTTCAAAGCGCTGGGCGTTGCCCCGCTTGACGTCCAGCATCTGCAGCATGAGGGCCTCCGCTGCGTCCCCTTTCGGGCGCGCTTCCGCCGCAAGGATTTCACGTGCCTTGGCATCTGCGCCGAAATAGTTCTGGCGAAGCTGATCCAATACCTTGCCTGCGCCGGCCTCGTATTCCCGAATCAGTTGCTGAAGCTGCCTGTGCTGGGCCTGGCCGGCGTCGGTGACAAAGAACTGGTCGATATCACGACTGAGGGTGTTGAGACTGCGGAAATGCTGTTGCATCTGATTAGCCGCAGCATCGCGTTCAGCACCCGCCGAGGCCAGCAACGCCCCACGTAGCGCCCTGCCCGCCGAACGCAGCTCGGCGTCGGCCCGGCCGACTTGATAGATGCCTTGAAGCTCGAAATCATGCATCTGCCCGGCCATGCCATGCATGCGCTGGATGGACGTAAGACCAACGGCACCGATGATGGCAGCAATAATGGCCACGAACACGAAACCCATGGTGAGCTTCGTTCTTACCGTAAGACGGGATAACCAGTTCATATTCAACAAACCCAGTCAGAAACAAGAGGGAGCTTCAGGCGGGAGAGGCCCCGGAAAATGGCCGGTGATGACCCCATTGCGCCCAAAACAAATGCCGGGGCCCGACCGGGAACAGTCAGGCCCTGCAGCTTTCCTTGAGGATTCTAGTGGTTTGTATGAATTTGAAATCGAGGGAACAAGGTGCAAGCAAGCCGGCAAATAGCCTTATGCACGACAACAACGCCCCCGGCGGATAAGGGTTAGAACTCTTCCCAGTCGTCTTCCTTACGGCCTGCAGGCCGGTGGGCCTGCTTATCGGGAGCTGGCGCCGAAGCGGCAACGCCGCCCAACGCAGGTGCAGGACGCCGGGCCGGTGAATCTGCGCCAGCAGGTGAAGGTTCAGCTGCCACCCCATTGCCATTTCCCGGCGAGGCGGCCGTGCCCGACCTGGTGCTGCCATTACTACGCCCAGGTGCAGCGGCGGGGCGCTCGTGCCGGCGGGCCATGCCTTCTTCTATAGTGGCAGGGGGAACCGTAATCACTTGCGGCCCACCACTGTGACCGGAAGACGCCCCCCCGTCGAGCTTGAAGACGCGGACCAGTTCAACCAGGCGCTGGGTCTGTTCATCGAGGCTGGCTGAAGCGGCGGCGCTTTGCTCGACCAATGCCGCATTCTGCTGCGTGACGTCGCTAAGCTGCAACACAGCATCATTCACCTGCGAAATACCCATGGTCTGTTCGCTGGTCGCGGCACTGATTTCGCTGATCAGGTCAGTGACCTGCTTCACGTCAGACACGATCCCCTTCATGGTTACGCCGGCCGTATCCACCAGCCGGCTGCCTTCTTCGACCTTCAGGACACTGTCATCAATGAGGGTTTTGATGTCTTTGGCGGCCGCCGCGCTTTTCTGGGCCAGACTGCGGACTTCGCTGGCCACCACAGCAAAGCCACGCCCTTGTTCGCCCGCGCGGGCGGCTTCGACCGCCGCGTTGAGGGCCAGAATATTGGTTTGGAAGGCGATGCTGTCTATCACCGAGATGATGTCGACAATACGCTTGGACGAATCGGTGATGCCCGCCATGGTGTCGACGACGTTGCCGACCACTTCCCCACCATTTTCAGCAGAATGACTGGCCGCAATGGCCCGCTGTGCCGCCTGGCGCGCCACGTCGGCATTGCTTTGCACCGTGCCGGCGAGTTCTTCCATGGCCGACGCGGTTTGCGTCAGGTTGGCGGCCTGCTCTTCAGTGCGTTGCGAAAGGTCGGTGTTGCCCGCCGCGATCTGGCTTGCACCGCTGGCAATGCTGTTACTGCTGCCCAGCACCGACCCGACCAGCCGGCGCAAGGATGCCTGCATGGCAGCCATGTTCACCATGACGCTGTCGGGCGAGGCGCCTTCGGTATTGACGTGGAGGCTGAGGTCGCCATGCGCGATCGACGATGCAATGCGGGCGACTTCGGCGGGCTCGCCGCCCAGCTGACGAGATAAGGAACGCGCAACCAGAAAGCCCAGCAAAATAGCGATAAGCACGCCCACCAGTGTCATGATGGAGACCACGATCATGGTCATGTGCCGGACGGCGTCGATCTCGGTTTCGAATTGTTGGGCATTGCTACGCTTGACGTCCAGCATCTGGCCGATCTGGCGTTCGGCTGCATGCACCCGAGGAAGCGCTTCTGACAGCATGAGTTCCATGGCTTGCGCCTGTATACCCGGGTAGTCCTGGCGCAGCAGTTCGATGACGCGCCCGCTTGCGGCTTCGTAGTCGCGAACCTGAGCGTGCAGCTGCTGAAACTGGCTGCGCCCTTCGTCGGTAAGGAAAAACCCGCTGGCTGCATTCATGGCCTTATCGAGAATACGGAAGCGCTCGTGCATGGCGTTGATGGCTTCATTACGCGCCGTGCCCGGTGGATGCAGCAGTATGCCCCGCAGGTCGCGGCCGGCGGACCGCAGTTCTGCATCGACCCGACCCACCTGGTAAATGCCTTGCAGCTCGAAATCGTGCATGCGGGAGCTCATCCCGTGGATGCGTTGAATGGAAGAGAGGCCAACCACGCCGATGATGGCAGCGATAACGGCGACAAATACGAAACACACTGTCAGCCGGGCTCGTACAGTAAGACGAGAGAACCAGTTCATAGTTTGAAAGCTCCGTCACAAACCGAGGCCCTACGACCTGTTCGCAGGGTAATCATCTGCATATTCTAACTATTTGTATTAATTAGAAACACAAAAACAGACGGTGAACATGGCACCAGCTCGGCCATTGAAAAAGCAAGGGATGACGGGGCAGGGGGATCGCGCTGACGCAAATCCCGCAGTAGCGCAACCGGCTTACACGCCAGCCGGCCCGCCCGCGTAGAGAGTGGAATAACGCCGCGCCATAACGGCCGGGTCGTGTTCCTGCTTTACATATTGGGCGGCGCGTTCGACCATCAAGGCGCGCAAGGCCGGCTCATCGAGCGCACGCGCCATATTGGCGGCCAGGCCTTGGGCGTCACCCACATCGCTGGTCAGCCCACGCCCATCGGCCAGCAGCGCCGGCAAACCGCCAGCGTCAGTTGCCACCACCGGCACACCATAGAGAAACGCATCCAGTACGCTGCTGCCCAATGCTTCGTGGCGGGACGACAGCACGAATACATCCATCAAACGGTAGAGATCTTCGATACCGGCGCGGAACCCGGCGAATCGGTAGACGGATTCCAGCCCCAGCTCGCGCACGCACTCATGGGCCGCCGACTCTTGGCTGCCACCACTGCCCAAATGCAGGAAGACGAAATCGTCACGTTGCTGCGATAGCGCATGCACAGCATGTATCAAGGTCAGCGGATCTTTTTCCTCGGTGAGGGCCGCTGCGGTGGCAAGCACCCTGCGGCCTTCCACACCGTGTTCGCGGGCGAACGCCTGCAGATGCGCGGCGTTCAGCGGGCGGTGTTCCACAGCGCTGGGGATGATGGTCACATCGAAGCCCAGGCGGCGGGGTTCTGCCGCCGCTGCATCGCTGATGGCGACCAGGGTATCGGCCTGCCGCCATTTCCAGGCATTGCGCGACTC
>JBAYOJ010000075.1:0-9538 GCA_041678385.1 Burkholderiaceae bacterium
CGATCTGGGTTTGAAGTCGCTGGATGATTTACCGCCACTCGAAGAGGTAGAGGCCACTGAGGCCTTGGCCGTACTTGCATTTGATGCCGAGCCAGAAGCGCCTGTTCAGGCACCGGAAGCGCTGGTTGACGCTGTGGCCGAGACGGAAACCGCCGAGGGCGGTAAGAATGAAATTCCTACGGAGTACCCGAAAGACAATGACTGATATCAACGACACGGCGGCACCTGTCGCCGACGCCCCCGATGTGTCGACAACACGCACCGCTGGTGACGGCACTGCTGCAAAACCGGCTCGTGGCACAGGTCGCAAGTTGCGCACGCCTTTTCGCCGCCGCCGCCAGGACGCTTCAACAGGGTCTCAGCAGGCTCCTACCGAAGCGGCCGCCGGCCCTGAAAACCCGGAAACCGAATTGCAGCCCAAGCCGGCCCGGGCTCGCAAGACCCCGGCACGCAAGCGCAAGGCGCCAGGCGGGGGGGCGGGCGAAGTGGCAGTGCCCGGTGGTGCATCGGGGCGGCAAGGGGCGCCGGGGCAGGGCGCGGCGGCTGGACACCAAGGAAAGGGACGGCAGGCACGTAAAGGCGGGGGCGCGAGCTTCGACCAAGAGGCCGATATTGCGCTGTCCTATCTAGAGCGCACGGCGCAATTACCGCAGCGTCTCGATAAGTTTCTGAACAGCGATGCATTGACGCCCAAGCTGCACAAGGTGCTGGCTGAAGCGGGCATCGGTTCGCGCCGCGAAATGGAAGAGCTCATCATTGCCGGCCGCGTGTCGGTCAATGGTGAGCCGGCGCACATTGGTCAACGCGTGGGCAGCAATGACCAGGTGCGCGTGAATGGCCGTCTCATTGTGCGGGCCAGCACCAAGAAGCCGCCGCGTCTGATCCTGTATCACAAGCCGGCTGGCGAGATTGTCAGCCATGATGATCCGGCGGGTCGGGCGACAGTGTTTGCGCGTCTGCCCAAACTGAAGGTCGGCAAGTGGCTGTCGGTGGGTCGACTCGACCTGAATACCGAAGGGCTGCTCATCCTCACCACTTCCGGCGAGATTGCAAATCGTCTCATGCATCCCCGTTACGGTGCCGAACGTGAATACGCCGTGCGTGTGCTGGGCGAGCTCGATGCAGAGCAGCAGCAGCGACTGGTCAAGGGTATAGACCTTGAAGACGGCGAAGCACGATTCGGCTTGCTGGAATACCTGGGTGGGGAAGGCAGCAATCGCTGGTATCGCGTGACCCTCAAGGAAGGGCGTAATCGTGAAGTACGGCGCATGTTTGAAGCGGCCGGCGTGACGGTCAGTCGCCTCATCCGCACGCGATTCGGCGAAATCGTCTTGCCTCGCAATCTTCGACGTGGCCGTTGGGACGAACTCGAGCCCACCATGGTGCAGGCCATCATGGTCCAGCTGGGGTTGCTCAGGGATGACGATGGTGACGGGCTCGGTCAGGACGAAAGGCAGCCGCTTTCGCACGACAGCGCGCTGCCCCCGGGGTTCGGTACGCCCGAACGCAATGGCATGAACGGTGCGAAGATAGGCCGGCGCGGCCGGGTGACCGGTGGGCGGGTCACCAGGGAATCGTCTCCTTCCGACCCCTATGGCAGTGGTCTGCTGGTCACCGGTGGTTATCCCAACGGGCATCCTGGGGGAACGCCAGCCGGCAAGCATAAGGGGCCTGTCAAAGGCAAGAAGCCTGATGGCGGGCAGGTCGAGAATCGCCGTCGCGGCCCCGGTGCGCGCGCAGGGGCGAAAGGCAGGCAACCCACCGAGGCTCGCCCCGCTCGCGGGCGGGCAGCAGGCACCCGGGGCGACGACTGGCAACCGCGTAGCGCCACTGCCCACGAGTCCCACCTGGGTAAATTAGGTAAGTTACGGTGATAGCAGGAAATTTCCTGTGTTTTCTGCTAAAATCTATCGCTTTACAGCTATATTGTTCAAGGCGTCCTTGGTAAACCCGGGCATCGCCTGGTCTTGCAAGGCAACAATCTAGCGGCACATTTCAAAGGCGGACCGGATCCGTTTCCCGGCTTACACAGGCTTGGGCGGCACCGGTTGCGCGATAACAGTGGGCTGGCGTTGCAGCCCATTTTTTTTGGATTTTATGGCAGCAGAACTATTCGCTCTCACCCAGGAAGCGCTGGTCGGCATGGACGTTGAACTCGTCGATGTGGAACGGGCGCCGGGTGGGCTGTTGCGGGTGACCATTGATCGCCCGGAGGGTGTACGCATTGAAGACTGCGAGCGTGTCTCCAAGCACCTGTCGCGGCTGTTCGAAGTCGAGAACATCGATTATCGCCGTCTTGAAGTCGGGTCTCCGGGCGTTGACCGTCCGTTGAAGCGCCCGGAAGACTTCCTGCGCTTTGCCGGCGAACGGGTCGAGATACGCCTGCGTCAGGCGGTCGACAACCGCAAGGTCTTCACCGGGTTGCTGCAGGCCCCGTCGCAGGGCGAAGTATCGGGTATGACGGGTTTCGGCATTGAATATGAAACCCAATCCGGAGAGACTCAGGTTCTCGGTTTCACGTTCGATGACATCGAGCGCGCCAAACTGGACCCCATTTTAGATTTCAAGGGCAAAAAGCGATGAGTCGCGAAATTCTTCTTTTGGTTGACGCCTTGGCGCGTGAAAAGAATGTCGAACGGGAAGTGGTGTTCAGTGCGCTCGAAAGTGCGTTGGCATCGGCCATGAAGAAGCGCTTCAAGGAAGACGCCGACATCCGCGTTTCCATTGACCGCCTGACGGGTGAGCACGAAGGCTTCCGTCGTTGGCTGGTCGTGCCCGACGAGGCGGGTTTGCAAGAGCCTGACCGCCAGGAAATGCACAGCGATGCCCAGGAAATCATTCCGGGGATCGAAGATGGCGAATACATCGAAGAACCGCTGGAACCTGAAGAGTTCGGTCGTATCGGCGCGCAGGCGGCCAAGCAGGCCATTCTGCAGAAGATCCGCGATGCGGAACGCGAGCAGGTATTGAACGACTTCCTCGAACGTGGCGAAACCATTGTTTCCGGCAGCGCTAAGCGCATGGACAAGGGTGATGTCATTGTGGATACGGGCAAGATCGAAGCGCGTCTGCCGCGTTCCGAAATGATCCCTCGCGAAAACATCCGTGTGGGCGATCGCATTCGTGCCTGGGTATCCAAAGTGGATCATGCCGCGCGGGGCCAGCAGGTCATCCTGTCGCGCACGGCACCCGAATTCATCCGCGAACTCTTCGAAAACGAAGTCCCGGAAATCGAACAGGGCTTGCTGGAAATCAAGGCTGCTGCCCGCGATCCGGGTGTACGCGCTAAAATTGCCGTTGTCGCCTACGACAAGCGCATCGACCCCATCGGTACGTGTGTAGGTATGCGTGGCTCGCGCGTCACGGCAGTTCGTAACGAACTTGGTGGTGAACAGGTTGATATCGTGCTTTGGGCCGACGATCCCGCCGAGTTTGTCATCGGCGCCCTGGCCCCGGCGCATGTGGAATCCATCGTCGTTGACGAAGACAAGCACGCCATGGATGTCGTGGTCGATGCCGAAAATCTCCCCAAAGCGATAGGCGCGCGTGGTCAGAACGTGCGTCTGGCATCCGAGCTGACCGGCTGGCAGATCAATATCATGACGCCGGAAGAAAGCCAGAACCGCGAGGAAGAAGAACGGGCCGCCTTGCGCCAAGCCTTTATTTCCAGGCTGGATGTTGATGAAGAAGTGGCGGACATCCTTATTGACGAAGGGTTCACTGGGCTGGAAGAAGTCGCCTACGTACCGTTGCAGGAACTGCTCGACATCGAAGCATTTGACGAAGAAACCGTCAACGAGCTGCGCACGCGCGCCCGCAATGCCTTGCTGACCGAGGCCATTGCCCAGGAAGAACGTGTGACCAGCGCGCAGAATCTGCTGGAAATCGAAGGGTTGACCCCTGAACTGGTGGCAAAGCTGGCAGAGAACGACATTCTCGATATCGATGCCCTGGCCGAACTTGCGACAGATGAACTGTCCGAGATCACGGGCCTGGGTGACGATGAAGCCAGCGAGCTCATCATGAAAGCCAGAGCCCACTGGTTCGACGACGAGGCCTGACGAGGTCGGTCAGATAGCCGGGTTGATCCATATTGAAAATAGTAGTTGCAAGCAAGAGAGAGTCGAATGCCGAGTAACACCGTCGCCCAGTTCGCCGTTGAACTGAAAATGCCCGCGAACGTACTGCTGGATCAGCTGCGTTCCGCCGGCGTTGATATCAAATCGGTCGACGACCCTGTCACCGACGCGGATAAGGCGAAACTCCTCGAGTCGCTGCGTCGGGCGCATGGGGCGTCGGAAAGTCAGAAAATCACCCTGACCCGCCGCCAGACGTCCGAGATCCGTCAGGCAGACAGCTCCGGTCGTTCGCGCACGATACCGGTGGAAGTACGGAAGAAGCGGGTGTTCGTCAAGCGTGACGCCAGCGAGCTGGCTGCTGATGCAGCGCGTGCGGCAGAACAGGCACGTGTCGAAGCGCAAGAAGCGGGATTGGCCAAAGCCAAGGCTGAAGCAGCGTCGGCCACCGAGCCGCCAGCCCAGCCGCAGCCATCTCCCGCTGAGCCCGTGGTCATCGCTGAGCCGGAAGTCACAGCCGTGGCCGAAGCGCCGTCGGTGCCGGTTGTCGATGAAGCACCGCCAGCCGAAAGCCCTGCCCCGCAGGCGGCAGCCGATGCTGCCCCGGCCCCTGAGCCAACGCCACAAGACACAGCGCCTGCTGCGCAGGCTCCAGCCGAGCGGCAGCCAGTAGCGGCAGCGCAAGAGCAGCCCACGCCCCAGGAAGCGCCCTCTGAAGCACCGCGCTCTGCGCCTGAAGCACAGCCTGATCCAGAGCCAGCTCCAGAACCGGCGGCCAAGGCTGAAGCGCAAGCTGCAAAGAGCGCTGATACTGCACCGGCAGCTGCGAAACCTGCCGCGGGCGGCCGTGGTCGTACGGCCGAAGGCCGTCCGGCTGCGCGTGGTACCGGCAGGCCTGCCCCTGTGCGCTCTGCGGCCTCAGCGGCTCCAGCTGCTGCATCCCGGGTCAATGACGAAGAGCGTGAAAAGGCTCGCAAAGCGGCCGAAGCCGAAGCAGCGGCCCTGCGTGCCATGCTGAGTCGTCCGCGCAAGGTATTGAAGGCGCCCGAGCCAGAAGGCATTTCCGGCACCTTGCACAAACCTGCGGGCAAGGGTAAGAAAGACGCCAAGTCCGCTTCGACCGATATCAAGAAGACCGCCAAGGCTCCAGAGGCAGGCGGTTGGACAGAAGAGGGTAGCCGCAAGAAACCGGCAGCCAAGGAAACCACACCCGCCGCACCTGGCCGTGATGGTTGGCGCGCCGGTGGCAAGTCCAAGGGTGGCTCTGGCCGCGGCGGGCGTAATCGCCACGCTCAAGCAGAGCGCCGCGAACCGCAAGTGCAGGAATTCATCGCTCGCGAAGTTCACGTCCCGGAAACCATCTCTGTGGGCGATCTCGCACACAAGATGGCGGTCAAGGCGGCCGAGGTTATCAAGCATCTGATGAAACTCGGCCAGATGGTTACCATCAACCAGGTCCTGGATCAGGAAACGGCCATGATCGTGGTCGAAGAAATGGGCCACACCGCTATTGCCGCCAAGCTGGATGATCCGGAAGCCTTTCTGGACCAAGCCGAAGTGGTTGAAGGCGAAGCCTTGCCGCGCGCGCCGGTCGTTACCGTCATGGGTCACGTCGACCACGGCAAGACCTCGCTGCTCGACTATATCCGCCGCACCAAGATCGCATCGGGCGAGGCGGGTGGCATTACGCAGCATATCGGTGCCTACAACGTGAAGACCGATCGCGGCATGGTCACCTTCCTTGATACGCCTGGGCACGAAGCCTTTACGGCCATGCGTGCCCGGGGTGCGAAGGCAACCGACATCGTGATTCTGGTGGTGGCTTCGGATGACGGCGTCATGCCGCAGACGCGCGAGGCCATCCACCACGCACAAGCGGCCAATGTACCGCTGGTGGTGGCGATCACCAAGATTGATAAACCGGAAGGGAATGCCGAAAGGGTCAAGCAGGCGCTGGTGGCCGAACAGGTCGTGCCTGAAGAATACGGCGGCGACGTGCCCTTCGTAGGCGTATCCGCCAAAACGGGCGAAGGTATCGACGATCTGCTCGAGAACGTTCTGCTGCAAGCTGAAATTCTCGAACTCACTGCACCGGTCGAAGCGCCTGCCAAGGGTCTTGTTATCGAAGCGCGTCTTGACAAGGGTCGCGGTTCTGTAGCGACCATTCTCGTACAAAGTGGCACCCTCAAGCGCGGCGATGCTGTTCTTGTTGGGGCTTCCTTTGGCCGTGTCCGTGCCATGTTGAGCGATCAGGGCAAGAGCGTGACCGAAGCCGGTCCCTCCATTCCTGTCGAAATTCAGGGTCTTACTGAAGTGCCGCAGGCGGGTGACGAACTCATCGCCATGGGTGACGAGCGCAAGGCGCGTGAGATCGCACTGTTCCGTCAAGGCAAGTTCCGCGACGTCAAACTGGCGCGCCAGCAGGCCGCAAAGCTGGAATCCATGTTCGAAAACATGGGCGAAGGCATGCAGACTCTGTCGCTCATCATCAAAACCGACGTGCAGGGCTCACAAGAGGCATTGGTACAGTCGCTGCTCAAGCTGTCCACTGACGAAGTGCGTGTTCAGGTTGTTCATGCGGCGGTGGGTGGCATCTCGGAAAGCGATGTCAACCTGGCCATTGCCTCCAACGCCGTCATTCTGGGCTTCAATGTGCGTGCTGAACAAAGCGCCCGGAAGCTGGCCGAAAACAACGGCATCGACCTGCGCTACTACAACATCATCTACGACGCAGTAGACGATGTTCGCAACGCCATGTCCGGCATGCTGGCACCTGAAAAGCGTGAAGAAGTCATCGGCATGGTCGAGATTCGCGAGGTCTACAGCATTTCACGCATCGGCAAGGTAGCAGGCTGCATGGTGACAGACGGCTTCGTGCGGCGCGACTCGCAGGTCCGCCTGCTGCGCAACAACGTCGTCATCTGGACAGGGGCGCTTGAGTCCTTGCGCCGTTTCAAGGACGACGTCAAGGAAGTCAAGTCCGGTTTTGATTGCGGTATCACCCTGCGTGGCAACAACGATATCGAAGTGGGCGACCAACTCGAAATCTTTGAAATACGCGAGTTTGCCCGCACTCTATAATCAAAGCATCATGGCTCGACACAAGACTCGACAGAACGCGGGCCGGAATATCCGGCTCGCCGACCAGATCCAGAAAGACCTGGCCAGCATCATCCAGCGCGAGCTGGATGTGTCGCGCTCGGGGTTGATCACGTTGACCAGCGTCGATCTCTCTCCCGATTATGCGCATGCCAAGGTCTACTTCACGGTGCTTGGGGCAGAGCCTGCGGCAGCTGCCGCGGCGCTCAACGAGAAAGCCGGCTGGTTCCATTCGCTGCTGTTCAAACTCCTGCATATCCACACCGTGCCTACGCTTCGTTTCATCCACGACGAAGGCATTGTGCGCGGCCTTCATCTTTCCCGACTCATTGATGAGGCGAATCGCAGCGACCGCGGCGATCTGCCCGCTCCCCCCGACGACCCGGACGACCGCGACTGAATCTTGGCGCCCGATCCGGCTGCCAGACGTCGTTGTCGATGTGCCCCAGGCTCGATACGACCCGTCATGGTGCCCGGCTCGATTGGAAACTGGCACTGAACTTGAATATACGAACTGAATATGCGGGCCTCTAAACGACGCGGGCAGGTGCTTGACGGCGTGCTGCTACTGGACAAACCCGAAGGTCTTTCCAGCAACCATGCTTTACAGCGGGCCAAAAGAGCCCTGGATGCCCGCAAGGCCGGGCACACGGGAACCCTAGATCCTTTCGCGACAGGTCTGCTGGTCTGCTGTCTGGGTCGGGCCACAAAGATCTGCGGCATCATGCTGGAAGCCGACAAAACCTACGAGGCGACATTGCGCTTTGGTGAAGAAACCGACAGCGGTGATCTCACCGGCAATATTACGGCTCAAGCCCCAGAGGGGTTCTCTGGCGTGGCACGTGAATCGCTGCTGAACGCAATGACTGATTTCCGTGGCGAGATCGAGCAGATTCCCCCCATGTACTCGGCGCTCAAGCGCGATGGTAAACCATTGTACGAATATGCACGCCAGGGTATCGAACTCGAGCGTCCACCCCGGCGGGTGACCATACACCGGCTGGAACTATTGGATTTCGATGGTATGCAGGCCCGCGTGCTGGTGGATTGCAGCAAAGGTACTTACATACGTACGCTCGCCCAGGATATCGGCCGCCGCCTGGGTTGTCATGCCCATTTGACGGCGCTGCGCCGGACCCGGGTGGGGCCCTTTGATCTGGCGGATTCCATCGAGCTTGAGACGCTGCAGAGCATGGGGCAACCTCAGCAGACGCTCCTTCCCTTGCATGCTTTACCTGAGGGCCTGATGCCCGCAGCTTCAAAACAAAAGGATCAAATATGAAACGCGCATTGCGCAATGTGGCGATCATCGCACACGTCGATCATGGCAAGACGACGCTGGTCGATCAATTGCTTCGTCAGGCCGGCACCTTCCGTGACAATCAGCAGATTGCCGAGCGGGTCATGGATTCCGGCGATATCGAGAAGGAACGCGGCATTACCATTCTTGCCAAGAATTGCGCGGTGGAATACGAAGGTGTGCACATCAATATCATCGACACCCCGGGCCACGCCGACTTTGGCGGTGAGGTCGAGCGCGTGTTGTCCATGGTGGATGGTGTGCTGCTGCTCGTGGATGCCGTTGAGGGGCCCATGCCTCAAACCCGTTTTGTGACGCGCAAGGCGCTGGCTCTGGGGCTCAAACCCATTGTGGTGGTGAACAAGATTGATCGTCCCGGTGCCAGGCCTGATCATGCGATCAACGCCACGTTCGATCTGTTCGACAAGCTGGGCGCCACCGATGAACAGCTTGATTTCCCCATCATCTATGCATCCGGCTTGTCTGGTTACGCCGGTCTCACTGAAGACGTGCGCAGTGGCGACATGCGGCCCTTGTTTGATACCGTTCTGAATCATGTTCCTCAACGCGATGACGATGCCGATGGTCCCCTGCAGATGCAGATCATTTCGCTGGATTACAGCAGTTACGTAGGCAAGATCGGCGTCGGGCGCATCAACCGTGGGCGCTTGAGTCCCGGCCAGGACGTCACTGTGCAGTTCGGCCCGGAAGGCAAGCCGTTCAAGGGGCGTGTCAATCAGGTGCTGAAATTCAAGGGCCTAGAGCGTGTGGTTGTGGACGAAGCAGAAGCCGGCGACATTGTGCTGATCAACGGGATCGAAGAGATCGGCATTGGTTGCACCATTATGGACAGCAATCAGCCAGAACCTTTGCCCATGTTGCGCATCGACGAACCGACGCTGACCATGAACTTCATGGTGAACACGTCACCGCTGGCCGGGAGGGAAGGCAAGTTCGTGACCAGCCGCCAGTTGCGTGAACGTCTCGATCTTGAGCTGAAATCGAACGTGGCCTTGCGTGTCAACGAAACGGATGATGATACGGTGTTCGAGGTATGTGGCCG
>JBAYOJ010000076.1:0-9524 GCA_041678385.1 Burkholderiaceae bacterium
CCGGCGCTCTGGGTTTTGAGGCGGCATCACGCGGGGCTGCCCACGTGCAGATGGTGGAATCCAACCCGGCAGCACTGGCAGCCCTGCGGGCGCTGCGCAACAAATTGGGGGCGCTGCAGGTACGCGTGCATGCAGGGGACGCCTTGACGGTGATTGAACGTCTCGGCGACGCCCGCTTTGATCTCGTTCTGGTAGACCCGCCGTTTGGCCACGGATGGCTGGAAACCCTCTGGGACAAACTGCCACTGGTTCTTTCCGAGCACGGCCTGCTGTATATTGAGGCAGAATCCGCTTTTGAGCCGCCGCCTGCTTTTGAAGTATTGCGCAGTTCAAAAGCCGGCCATGTGCATTTTCAGCTGCTTCGATTTGCTGCAACGCAAAAAACAGACAATAATCGCAATATTCCAGTGAGTGCCTGACCGGCGCACGCGTGCCGCCCTCCAATCCCAACCTGAAGAACGCATGATTACCGCCGTCTATCCCGGAACTTTCGACCCCCTTACCCGCGGCCATGAAGATCTGGTCCGTCGCGCAGCCGGACTGTTCGATCATGTCGTGGTAGGCGTGGCCTACAGCCCGAACAAACGTCCCTTTTTCACCACCGAAGAACGCGTCGAAATCGCCAGCGAAGTGCTTAACCACTATCCCAATGTGGAAGTAAAAAGTTTTGGCGGCCTGCTCAAGGATTTCGTGCGAGAACAGAACGGCCGCGTGATCGTGCGCGGCCTGCGGGCGGTATCCGATTTCGAGTATGAATTCCAGATGGCAGGCATGAATCGCCATCTGTTGCCTGAAGTCGAAACCCTGTTCATGACGCCATCCGACCAGTATCAGTTCATCTCTGGCACCATAGTGCGGGAAATCGCGCTTCTGGGCGGCGACGTCAGCAAGTTCGTGTTCCCATCCGTCGAACGCTGGCTGCACACGAAAGCCAAGTCGGCCCAGGAATCGGCAGCCAATCAACAAGGTTGATCTGGCAGAAAAAAGCCACGAGCGATACACTAAAGGCATTCCCCGGCAACCATGCTGCCGGGCAGTCTTCACTTTTTCCGAGAGTTCTGCACATGGCCTTGCGCATCACCGACGAATGCATCAATTGCGACGTCTGCGAGCCGCAGTGCCCCAATACCGCCATTTCCATGGGGCCGGAGCACTACGACATTGATCCCGACCGCTGCACAGAATGCGTCGGCCATTTCGACGAACCCCAATGCCAGGTCTTTTGCCCGGTGGAATGCATCGAAGTGGATCCAGATCACACCGAAAGCCAGGACGCGCTGCTGGACAAATTCCACAAGCTCGCCGTAGCCCTGTAATGTAGCGGCTCAGGCGGGTTCGCCACCTGCCTGCGTATCGGTGCACACCTTCACCAGCCGTACCGGCTGGCCCGTCACCTGCGTGAACCATGTAGCGGCCCAATCACCTTCGTCGGCCACACAGACCTCCTGCCCATCCAAGGTGATGATTTCGAGCACCGATGGTTCATCCTCGATGACATCCAGCGGGATATCCAGGCGCAGCATGCCAGGCGCCCGCAGCACCAGATAACCGAAAAGCAGTTCCACCGACACGTCCGCCAGCCCTGGAGCGGCATCCACAGCCTTGCTGGATTCGTCCAGCACCCGCCAACGGCCATCATAGACAGCCGCATCGGCCGCATTCACCCCCGCCGCCCCAGTGACGGGATAAAAGGTTGCCGTAGTGAATTCTTTTTCTGTTTTCATTGCCCTAAAAGTCCTTTCAATGCATCGCCAATAGATTTGACTGAATCCTTCAGCGGCGCCGCACCCGGCGCCGGTGCCGGCTGTTCGGCCGGAGTTTCGGTGCCGGCAGAGCCGGGAACCACGCTTTCAAGCTGATTGCCCAGCAGTTCCAGCAGGCCCCCTTTCACCGCCTCACGCACAGCAACCCCTGCGATATCCTTCCATTGCACCTGATAGGAAGGTTTGTCAAAAGCGCCGGTAATACGCAGTGGCACCGTCACGCCACGCAACTCCGTAAGGCCGCGGATGTCATTCGAACTACCACTGACCCTAAGATTGACCATGACATCCAGCTGCCGGTTGACCAAATCCAAGGATGCCGGTTTGCCTTGTGACACCCGTACCGCCGGCGACACCAGGTTAAGTTTGCGTACGCTACCCTGCCCCTTGCTGAACGACAAGTCGACATCCAGCAGCGAAAACGCCGTTTCGGTACCCGTATCGAATTCACGCGGCGGGCTGATATCGCCACCACGGGTCACGCTGCGAACCAGTTCCTGCACCTGCCGCAAGGTCTGTGCGGCGTCGATGCCCCGGATCGCGCCATCGCGCAGCTGCAGCTGTGCCGTACCGTTCAATGCCGCCAACAATGCGGGCATGGTCTGACCCTGACTATCAAGCTTGGCCCGCAGAAAACCCGTGCCAGCTACCCGGCGCTCGCCGGTCAGAGCCTGTATGAAGGGCTCCATGGAAACACCCGAGGCCGTCAAATCAAGTGTCACCGCATTGTCGGCCGTGGCAAGCAGCTGCGCCGCCACGCTGCCGTCATAGAGATCGGCCCGCAAGTCCTTCACCTGCAGTTTGCCATCCACCGCCCGCAAGCTTGCCTGGAAGCCCGAGGCTTCAAATTCCTGGACACGCAACTGGCCCACGTCGATCTTGCCGGTAAGATCCATGTCGCGTAAGAAGGACAGGCTGAAAGTACGAGCCACAGGAGGATCCGCAACTGCCGCCTGCTGCTTGGCTGACGGTTTTTCCGTCGATGCCTCGGACTGACGGGCCGCTTCGGCCTCTGCCGCTGGCGAACCCGGCGCTGCCGCCTTGACCGCCGCCGGAAACAAGGTGTTGAAATCCAGCTGATCCGCCTGCAGGGCAAAGTCGACCTGCGGCCTGTCTTGTTGCTTTACGCCAATGCGAAAGCCCAGCTTGCTACCGCTCAGTACGGCGTCAAGCTCGCTCGTAATAAGGCCTTTACGCAGGTCTGCGGCAACACTGCCGATGAAAGGAAACTCAAAAGTCCCTCCCGGCAGGGCAGGATGTTCTATCCGCACATCACCCCGCATGGCCGACAAGGTGCCGCGCTCTTCAAAAACCTTCCAGGCGGCGGGCGAATTCATGTTCACATGAACCTGTTGCTCCCCCTGCTGCATCCGGCCGTCCAGCTTCAGCTCTTTGAGTGTGAGTTCGCTGGCGTTGCCCCCCAGGCCGCTCATGCCCAGCACCATCGCAAGCCGCTCATCTTTGCCTTGCAATTGCACGGTCGCGGTAAGCGGGGCACCCTCGGCCTTGTCAGGCGACACCGACAGGCTGGGGGCGTCTATGCCAAACTCAAAATCTTCGGCAGGCCGTTCGCCCTTGGTGCGCAGGCTGAGCTTTTCAACATGCAATTCCGCCTGGCTGCGATCCAGCTTAAGCTGAGGGACCGACAAGGCGGCTTCGAAGTTCTTTATTGGCTCCACGCCCTGGATGTCGCCCTGCACAGAAAAATCCAGACCACTGGCACTGAACATCTGGGAAAATGCACTGTAGGCAAGATTCCCGCGCAAGCCCACCGCACGCGACTCCAGGTCACCGAGCAGACCGCTAACCTGCACATTCACCCGCTGTGCTGAATACGTTTGCTGGTCGGTATTGAACTTGACCAGGGCCTGGCCATCGAAACGCGCGTCGGCGGTTGGAAAATCGCCCAATAACTGGCCCCGGAAGGCAACATCAAAAGGCTGGTCGGCCGTGATTCGGCCTGTGTTCAGTTCGAGATTGGTCAGGTGCCCGACATAGCCTCGCTTTTTGTCGTGCAGATGGATCTGGCCGCCCCGCAGAGTCAGGCCGGCAATATCGATCTGCAAATCAGTATGGTTGACAGCCTGGGCCGGCGTCATGGCGGCGAAACGCGACAGCGCTGCTGCGGCGGGTTCAGGCTGGCTGCCTGCGGTGCTGGGTTCGGCCTCGCCGGCAACGGCCTGTGCCACACCCATGGTGCCGGCAAGCGCCGTCAATGGTGAGGCCAGTGCCGGGCCGGGCAGGCTTGCAGCCCGCTGCCTGCTGAGCAGGTCGCGGAAGTTGTAGTCGCCCTCGGCATCTCGTACCAGCCAGGCCTTGAGGCCCGTGACGGCGACGTGATCCACCACCAGCCGGTTGAACATCAGCGGCCAGATGGCAACGGCGAGCCTGGCGCTTTCCACAGAAGCAAAGATATCGCTGTTGCCCCTGTCGGACAGGGAAAACTTCTGCACGGACAGGCCGATACGCGGGAACAAGGACAGTTCTATGTCACCGCCTATTGTCAGGGTGCGCTCATACCTCGAATAAACGATCTCTTGGAGCTTATGCTTATAGGCATTGGGATCAAAGGTCAGGAGGAAAATGGCGATCCCGACCAGCGCCACCAAGAACGCCACAACGAGACCAATCAATATCCGCTTCAACCAGACTTTCATTCACGCCTCAGAAACTGGGGAATGCCCCGATGCGTAGGGGATACTTTGAACAAGCCGACGCACGGACTTGTTCAGAGGACCCCTGACACGCAAATAATCTGCAATACTAACCTGTGAGTTCTGCCGGACACAGCAAGCCGACAAGCAGATACCAGGATGAAAGATCCTCCGGCAGTTTGGTCCCAACATATAATTACCTGTAGTTATAAGCAAAGCCGATAACAATCGATACCCGGCGGCACGCAGCCTTATAGAAGCGTGTACTCTTGCAGGCTGGGTTTAACACGTGAAAGAACTAAACATGAAATTCGAAACGCTTGCGGTTCATGCCGAGTATCAACCCGACCCCACCACCAAGTCTGTCGCCGTGCCCATCTATCAGACGACATCCTACGCATTCGATAGTACGCAGCATGGGGCCGATCTCTTCGATCTCAAGGTACCGGGCAATATCTATACCCGTATCATGAACCCCACCAATGCCGTGCTCGAAGAGCGTGTCGCCGCCCTTGAAGGCGGGGTGGCGGCTTTGGTGCTGGCATCAGGCATGTCAGCCATTACGTACGCCATCCAGACTATCGCACAAGCGGGCGATAACATTGTATCGGTGAGTAAGCTGTATGGCGGCACCTATAACCTGTTCGCGCATACCTTCCCGCGTCAGGGCCTCACGGTAAAGTTCGCGCCGCATGACGACATCGCCGCGCTTGAAGCCCTGATCGACGAAAACACCAAAGCCGTGTTCTGCGAAACCATCGGCAACCCGTCCGGGAACGTAATCGACATCGCAGCCGTGGCCGAAGCCGCACACCGCCATGGTGTCCCGCTTATCGTCGATAACACCGTGGCATCACCTGCGTTGTGCCGCCCCATCGAACACGGTGCCGATATCGTGGTCCATGCGCTCACCAAGTATATGGGTGGCCATGGCACCACCATTGCCGGTGCCATCGTCGACTCCGGCAAATTCCCATGGGCCGAAAACAAAGAACGCTTCCCCATGCTGAACGAGCCCGACCCCTCCTACCACGGGGTCGTTTATACCGAAGCCTTCGGGCCTGCCGCCTTTATTGGCCGCTGCCGTGTCGTGCCCTTGCGCAATACCGGTGCCGCGCTGTCGCCCTTCAATTCCTTCCTGATTCTGCAAGGCATTGAAACCCTGGCGCTGCGCATGGAACGCCACACCGAAAACGCCCAGAAAGTGGCCGAATACCTGGCAGGGCACGACCAAGTCTCGTGGGTCCAGTATGCCGGCCTGCCGTCGCACCCAGAACACCAGCTGGCGCAGAAATATTTCGGGGGCAAACCCGCCGCCATTCTGTCATTTGGCATCAAGGGCGGCCTGGAAGCCGGCGCGCGCTTTATTGATGCGCTCAAGCTCATTCTGCGCCTGGTGAACATTGGCGACGCCAAGTCACTGGCCAGCCATCCTGCCACCACCACCCATCGCCAGCTCAACACCGAAGAGCTCAAGGCCGCCGGGGTCACCGAAGACATGGTGCGCCTGTCCATCGGCATCGAGCACGTGGACGACATCCTGGAAGACATCGCCCAGGCGCTGGAAGCCAGCCGCTAAGCACGGCATGAAGTAAAAGGGGGTCAGACCACAATTTCCGAAGGAAATTGTGGTCTGACCCCCTTTTACCCAGCAACCCTTCAAGGCGAGCCGTCAAGGTGGACGTTGTCATCGGCATGTTTTATCCTTAGTGCCATTCAATATTTGGTAACAACCCACCTTACATGCCGACTCAAACTGATCCCGAGGATGACGCTTTTGCCGTCACTGCCCCCCTCGAAATCCGGTCAATACTGCGATCCATCGAACGCCACGAATCCTTGCTGCGCATGCACAGGCAGGGCAGCCCCGATCAGTCCATCATGACAACGATTCTGGCCTTCGACCCCACCACCGATCGGGTGATCATCGACTGCTCGCCCGACCCTGAATTCAATCAAAGGCTGGTCAGGGCCGATGCAGTGATATTCGATACCCAGGTCGACCGCATCAACATCCAGTTCACCGGCAATGAGCTGGAAAGTTGTACCTATGACGGCCTGCCGGCGCTTTCGTTTCCATATCCTGAAAAAGTCCGGCGAATTCAACGCCGCGAGTTCTATCGGGTGGAAATCCCAGTCGGCGAACCCGCGTCGTGCGCTGTTTCCCTTGCCAAGCCAGGCCAGCCGCCTGCCAAGGTGACGGTCCGGATGAAGGACATCAGCGCAGGCGGCGTGGCACTGCTCGACTCCGATAATCTGCTGCCCCATCAAAGCGGTACTCTCTTCCGGGACAGCATACTGACTCTGCCTGAAGTCGGCGAAGTATCGGTTCATCTCTCCGTACTGCGCATCCACACGCTCGAGCTTCCTAACAAGAAAGAGATCATCGAACTGGGCTGTGCTTTTCAGGACATTTCCAAATCCACCTCCACCCTGATTCAGGGCTACATCGGCCGCCTTGAACGGCGCTTGAACGCCAGGCGCCTGGGCAACTAACACAGAGAAGCTGAATATGGACACCGAATTCTGGTTAAAACGCTGGCAGGAAGGCGCCACGGGCTTCCACATGACCCGCGTCACACCGCTATTGACGAAACACTGGCCTGCCTTCGATCTGGCGCCCTCCACCCGTGTTCTGGTGCCGCTATGTGGCAAGTCGTTGGATATGGTCTGGCTGGCTTCGCAGGGCCATAGCGTGCTGGGTGTAGAACTGGCCCCACTGGCAATCGAACAATTCTTTGACGAACAAAAGCTTCAGCCTACCGAACATGAATCTGCGCTGGGCAGGCATTACGTCGCTGGGCAGATCGAACTCATCTGCGGCGACATCTTCGATCTCGACGCCGACACACTGGCTTCATGCGCGGGTGTCTACGACCGCGGGGCTTTGGTGGCGCTACCGCCAGCCATGCGCCAACGTTACGTACAACATGTGTATGGCCGGCTGGCCAAAAACTACGCAGGCCTGTTGCTGACACTTGACTACGATCAGGCGCTGATGGAAGGCCCGCCCTTTTCGGTGCCCGAGGCAGAGATCCGCAGCTTATTTGCAGGGCACACGCGGGTCAGCTGCCTGGATCACATGAACATCATCGACAAAGAACCCAAATTTTCGGCGCGAGGGCTCACGCAACTGGAATCAGTTGCCTGGCGGCTGGATGGTGCATGACCAACCGCCGGCCAGCCGCGGCCTATGAGGCTTTTTTACGGGAGACAAAAACCTCAAGGTATTCCCCGTCTATCCCCAGGCCTCTGTCCCGTGTGATGTAGGTGGTGATCGGGCAACCCGACCAGGAACCGACCAGCGCTTCGAAGTCGTCCCCGTAGTCCCAGGTGACCAGGGCCCTGCCATCACCTACCGGGTTGCCGTGGTATTCCGCATCCATCAGATACCCTATCTGGCCATCCCGCAGTTGGGCCCTTGGGTAGCTTAGCCTGACGCCTTTGTGCTTGGGTGCGGTAAAGACATGCGCACCCCCAGGCTTCAATACCCGGTTGATTTCCTTGACCGCCTTTGCCGGGTCGAAGACATGTTCCAGCACATCCTGGGTGATGAAAATATCAAAGCTGTCGTCGGCGAAGCTTAGTGATTCCAGGTTCTCGCAACGCACCCCGTCGACCTGATCCCCTGCTTTGACGCCGGGAAAGTACTGTGAAAACGTATACGCACTGCAATGTTGCGATACCAGCTTGTTTGATGGCGATGACTCGTGAATTGTTTTTTCTTCCCACCCCGGAAAAAAGGTATCCAGTATGTGCTGGATATGCCGCTGCCGGGGAATGGAAAAACAATTCAGACAAAAATACTGGTCCCTAAGCCAGTCCCCTTTGATTTCGAAAGTCGTCGTGCTTCGACAGCAATGACAATAGCCGTCGTCTTTTTCTACCTCGGCTTTCTCGTAAGCATGACGAAACCGGTCGCGCTCCTGCGAGATGGTTTGAACTTCCGTGCGCAGATGGTCACGCTCTTTGACGATGCGCCCAAGCACAGGCACTTGTAATGCCAACGATTTCAATACTTTTGGATACACAAAACGGCTCCTAGGGCTATGGCGAATTACCTACTACGATCATCGTAACGCGAAGTATGTCCCTACTGCCAACCATACTATTGTTCAAACGCAAAACATCGTTTAAAAAAGAGCAGTGTCACATCGTGAAATCCGGCGGGCCATGCTGGAACGAAAAATCCGTTACCGACCATTAAAATGAAACAGTACGTTAATTTTTTTGCCCCAACCACAGCTTTTTTGCCCTATCAACGTTGTGATTTCACCTCGCTCGCTGCGGCGCCGCCCTGGGGAATCGGCTTAATCTGGCGTACCAAACGATCATCGTCCACCGGCACTTTATGCTTGTTTCGATTGCTTACCGAGTCGATTCACCTGAAAGATCATCATGTTATGATCGCCTTCGAAAATCTCGGCCCAGTCTGCCGTATTGTCATTAGCATTGCACCCGCCAGCTGCCAGTACGCTCAGCCTCCTATAAGCGCGATCGGCCTTACGTGATCAGTGATCCTGACCATGCCGACGCCGTTCAGATACGGCCTCTGCCGTCCGGTATCCCCTGTGCCGCGTAGTCTTGGACAGCTGTCGACTTGCCCTAATGAAAATCTCACACTCCTTCGATTCACTCATTCGTCATATCCACAACCGGACACCTCTTCACCAGGCGGGTCGCCTGGCTGCCTCCTTGTGTCTGACGGCCGGCCTGTGCATGCCTGGCTGGGCCATGGCAGACGAAGCGAACGCGAGCGACAGTGCGCAGGATGTTGCCCTCCTTCAGTCCCAGATAACACCGGCCCCAGCAGAGCCTGTCATCCGTCTGAAACTGCACGGTATCGAACGGCTGACCGATGAACCGGCCAAGCCGGCATCCCCGCCTTCTGATGCGATCGATGAATTGAAGAAAGAGGCTCAGAGCCGCTACCTGGCCAAGAAGTTGAGACAACGGGAAGCCGCAGTACGGCAATACGTGGATCTGGCCTGGGCAGAAGCCAGCAAACGCGATGCGCTCGCCCCGGAACTATTGATTGCGATCATTCAGAAGGAAAGCACCTTCCGCCCCAAAGTGCAGAGCCGATATGGTGCACAGGGTTTGATGC